>NZ_FOLE01000007.1 GCF_900112255.1 Flexibacter flexilis DSM 6793 | reverse complement strand
TATCCATGCGGTAATGCTGTCTCCAGAAAGTGTTACACGACCTGTTGCATTTCCACTGATTCCACCCGTTTTCCATGGAGAATCACCCTGTACAGCTGTACCTCCAATGGCTTCAGACCAACCTTCGCCAATAACATTATCAACTGCATAGTTCGCGAAGGTTACTACATTCAATGGTGAACCGTAAATCACAAATGAATATGTCGCCGTATTGTTATTGCTGATAACATCTGTACTAAGAGCTGTCCAAGCTTGTATATTATAAGTTTGTGGAACGCTAACAGTCGCAGGAGTTGTGAAATCATAAGTTGCCGAATCGCCAGCAGCAAGTGTACCTGCAAATGTTTCTGTTACAGTAGCATTATTAACGCTATATTTCACAGGGAAGTTAGACTGTGCTTCTGTACCGAAGTTACGAATTTTTACGCTAACTGTTGTGCTATTACCTAAACCACAAGTTTGATTAGGGCTAATAATTTTTATAACACCCAAATCATTTGGTACTAATGCTCTAATTTGAATATCGTCGATTGAAATCCAGTAATCTTCAATATCATTTGATACACCTTCCGTTGCAAAAAGAGCAAGTCTTACTTCTTGACCAGCATAGTTAGCTAAAGGAACTGCAATCTCTGTAAGTGTTAGAGCAGTAGGAGCATTAGCCGCCGTGATGCTATAAATTGTTTGCCAAGTAGCACCGCAGTCTGTCGTGATTCTTACATTCAAAGAATCGTCTGACCCCATTGCGCTTGTTTGTCCAGTTGTATAGTAATCTCTTATACCTATTTTGAATGAGAAACCGTCTGTTGCTGCAGGTGTGTAAAGTGGGCTGTACATCCACTCTTTTTTAGAGACAGAATAAAGCTCCACTCTAGCTACATCATTATTATATAATGTTGAGTTTGATCCCCAAGCAGAAGTAGTACCTGTAGGTGCAGTTTGACCAGTACCTTCTGCCCATCCTGGGAATGCCGAGCTAAGGTTCGCTCCATCAAATCCTGTAAAGTTGACAGCAGCCAATGGTTGTGGTGCTAATTTTGTTACTGTACTAGAGGCTGTATCGTTACTGATATCTGCATCGTTAGCAAGCAATGTTTTAACTTGTACCTTATATGTGCCTGGAGCTGAAAGATTGACAGGCGTAGGGAATGTAAAGGTTGTATTGGTATTGGCGGCTAAGCTACCTGTATAAGTTGCTGTTACAGGAGTTCCACCATTAACTGTATATTGCAATGGTATATTAGACTGTTCTGCTGTACCGAAGTTACGAAGACGAACTGTTACAGGAGTGGTAGCAGAAAGACCGCAATTACCTACAGGAGAAAGAATCTGTGTAACACCAATGTTATTAGGAGCTGATGTTATTAGTTCAATATCATCAAGTAGAACCCAATAATCTCCAGCGTCATCAACACTACCTTCTGTTGCAAAGAAAGCAATGCGAGCTTCTTGTCCTGCATAAGCGGCTAAAGAAACAGTAAACATTGTTTTTTCAAGAGAAGTAGGTGCATTAGCCGCAGTGATGCTATATATAGTTTTCCAAGTCGCACCGCAGTCTGTCGTGATTCTTACATTCAAAGAATCGTCTGAGCCCATTGCACTAGTTTGTGAAGTTGTATAATAGTCTCTTAGTGCTACTGTGAAATTAAGATCATTAAGGCTTGTTGGATAGAAAATAGGGCCATACATCCATTCTTTTTTAGATGAACCATAAAGCTCTACTCTTGCTACAGGATCATTAAGTAAGGTATTGTTGCTTACCCAAGCAGAAGTAGTACCTATTGGTTTCGTTTGTCCTGTGCCTTCACGCCATCCAGGGAATACAGTGTTAAGGTTTGAGCCATCAAATCCTGTAAAGTTTACAGGTAATAATGCTTGTGGCGCAACTCTTGTTACAGTGCTTGATGCTGTATCATTGGTAACATCAGCATCATTGGCAAGCAATGTTTTGGCTTGTATATTATAAGTACTAGGAACAGACAAATCAGCTGTTGTCGGGAATGTAAATAATGTTGTAGCACCAGAAGCTAGATTGCCTGTATAGGTTGCTGTTACTGGTGTTCCGCCATTAATAGTATATTGTACAGGAATATTGGTTTGTGCCGAAGTGCCGAAGTTGCGAATATTTACAGTTATTGGAGTAGCTGCTGATAAACCACAATTGCCAGTAGGGCTAACAAGTTTTGTAAGACCTACGTTGTTAGGGAATAACGTTACAATTTGAATATCATCAAGAGAAATCCAATAATCTTCTGGGTCATTTACGACACCTTCGGTGGCAACGAATGCAACACGAATATCTTGCCCTGCATAAGTAGCTAAAGGAATAGTATATTCCGTAAGTGTAAGAGCTGTCGGTGCGTTAGCCGCAGTGATACTATAAATAGTTTTCCAAGTAGTGCCGCAGTCTGTCGTAATTTTTACATTCAAAGAGTCATCTGAACCCATTACACTTGTTTGTGAAGTTGTATAATAATCTCTGATGCCTAATTTGAATGACAAGCCGTCTGGCGTAGCAGGGTTATAAACAGGGCTATAAATCCATTCTTTTCTAGATGAGCCATAAAGCTCTACTCTTGCTACATCATTACCATATAATGCATTATTGTTTGTCCAGTAAGAAGTAGTCCCAGTTGGTTTTGCTTGTCCTGTAGCTTCACTCCATCCTGGAAATGCAGTATTAAGGTTGCTTCCATCAAATCCTGTAAAGTTTACAGCCGCTAATGGTTGCGCCGCTACTTTTGTTGAGGTAGCAGAAGCTGCATCATTCGTAACATCAATATCGCCTACAAGTAATGTTTTGGCTTCTACAACATAAGTGCTAGGAACTGAAAGGTTGGCAGGGGTTGGGAATGTAAACAATTCCGTTGCTCCAGCAACTAAACTTCCTGTATAGGTTGCTGTTACTGGTGTTCCGCCATTAATAGTATATTGTACAGGAATGTTTGATTGTGTTGCCGTTCCAAAGTTACGAATACGAACAGTTACGGGAGTGGCTGCATACAGACCACAATTTCCTTTTGGAGAAACAACTTCTGTAATACCTGTATTGATCGCTTCTAGTGTTACTAGTTGTATATCATCAAGAGCAACCCAATAATCTTCTGGGTCATTTACTACACCTTCAGTGGCAAAGAAACCAATACGAACTTCTTGCCCTGCATAAGTTGCTAATGGAATTGTAAGTTCTGTTTTTTCAAGAGCCGTAGGTGCGTTAGCCGCAGTGATGCTATAAATAGTTTTCCAAGTTGCACCGCAGTCTGTCGTGATTCTTACATTCAAAGAGTCATCAGAACCCATAGCACTTGTTTGTGAAGTTGTATAATAATCTCTGATGCCTGTTTTAAAGCTTAAACCATTGCTTGCAGAAGGAACGAACATTGGACTATAAATCCATTCTCTCTTAGAAGCAGCATAAAGCTCTACTCTCGCAATTGCATCATTGAATAAACCTGTATTATTACCCCAAGAAGAAGTAGTTCCTATTGGTTTTGCTTGTCCAGCACCTTCAGCCCAACCAGTAAAAGTAGTGCTTAGGTTAGATCCATCATAATTGTCGAATGTTACAGGAGTGATGGTTGCAGGAGCAATTTTTGTAATAGTATAGTTTTGCAAAATATCATCTACTGTTGATTCGTCGCCAGGCATTGCCGTCCAAAACTTGAAAGTATAAGTACCAGGTGCACTAAGATTTGCTGGCGTTGCAAATGTATAGTTGGCAGATGTTCCAGAAGCAATAGAGCCAGAGAATGAACCAGCTACTGCTGTACCATTATTTATACTATAGAATACAGGAATGGTTACGTTATTTTGATCTGCAGTACCATTGTTACGAATACGAACTGATACAGGAGTACTTGCTGTTAAATTACAAGAACCTGCAGGTGAAATAACGCCGCTTATACCTACCGTATTAGTGGCATTTGGAGCTAGATCTAAACGAATGTTAGGACGATTAGAAGAAGTCGTTCCATTGTCTGTTGGTTCAGAATTATCTTTATACCAATACTGGAACTGTGTTGCACTTGTTGCCGAGTGCCTAAACAGTTTTGAAGTAGAAGTAGCCTCGTTGCCTGCTCCTCCTGCATTATTTTTAACCAAAACCTCCAAATTGCTCCCTGGATTATAGGCAAAGGGGGTCGTAAGGTTAATAGTAACCCAAGAATCTGCAATAAAACTTGAGGCTGGTATTGTACCACTCCAAACCAATGTAGCACCAGATTCTGCATTTGCCACAGTGGAAGATGTAATACTAGTGTTGGACGATAATTTCAAATAAACTTCAACAGGAGATGCTGCAGGAGAACCTACAGAATTCAGATAGAAACTAATTGCGATAATATTGCCAGAAGAATTGATCTCTGAGCCAGTATAAAGCATGTGCGAACGCTCATAGCCGAACCAACCAGTTAAGGGTTTTCTGTCACTCGTACCATTCGTATTAGCTGAAGGTACGGTTACCTGCTGAGCAATGCTGACTTGTGCAAGCAGCAATACCCAAAGGAAGGTAAGTAATTTTTTCATTTGCTTTGTGTTAAGTTAAAAAAAAAGTTATTAAAGCTGAAAGTTAATTATTTGTTAAATGAATAACAAGGGAGCCGCAGTATTCGATTTTTTATTTTGTGTAATGAATAAAAAAATACTACTACCTTCTTGCGAAAATAGTAGTATTTTATTTGGTTCATAAGCTACTTAACTTCTGATTTTATCAAGCAATTTATTAAGCGTTTCCAGTTCCTCCACCGTGAGTTTTTCACTCATAACATTGTGGTCTGGCCAACGTATTTCTATCTCTTTGAGCATGTCCAAACCCTCTTGCGTGATGGCAATGTTACAGCCACGGCGGTCTATTTCGTCGGTTTCTCTACTGACCAAACCCTTCGCTTTTAGCTTATCTACAATCCGCGAGGTGTTCGAGTTGCGGTCTATCATGCGTTCGGTGATGCCTTTCAGCGAAATGGCATTCGGATGTTGCCCGTTCAGAATGCGCAATACATTGTACTGTTCGGGTGTCAGGTCGTTGGGGCGCAACTGGCAATTCACTTGCCCACGTACCCAACTGGCCGTAAACATAATATTAATGCTGGCTTTTTGGCCTTCGCTGCTAAATGTCTTTTGTTTGATTTCGTCTTCGATGCGCATTGCTTTATTTCAGATATGTGATTGACAGAGACGCAAATATACAAACAATAGTTGTATATACAATTATTGTTTTTGTAAAATATACAACTACCTACAATTTAACGCAGAAATCGCCGCTTTTGCCTTATTGTCTAAACTATTTTTATACTCGTGCTTCCGAAACGCAAGTGTACGTTCAAAAGACTGGCACGCCGCCGCCGCGTTGCCTTGCGCCTGATACAAATAACCCAACTGCAAAGCCGAATTTGCTGCAAAATAGTAAGGCAAATCTTTCCCCTGCTCCACGGTTTGTTTATAGAAATAAATGGCTTGCGCCGTGTCGCGTGTCTGGTGATACAGTCGCGCCGACCTGTAAAAATATTCTACCAAATCCTTTTTATTTTTGGATAAAATATTTGTATTCAGTTGTTTAAGTGCTTCTTGAGCCTGTTCGTGATAGCCGCCATCAGTGGCCAATCGCACGTGCATAAGCACAGGATTTGGCCACGCGCCTTGCTCATAAACTTGCGCCGCGTAGCGGTCTGCTTCTACCGTGCTGCGGCCTTCAGTGCGTATTTTATCAAAATAAAGTTGCGCTTCTTTTCTTTTGTTTTGTAGCCAATACGCCAAAAATATTTTGTAATGCGCATCTTTTTTATAATTAATTCCTTTATGTTTTTTTATAAAAAAATCATAGTAAGTAATTGCTTTTTCATATTGACTTTTTTGTAAAAAAATTTCACCAATCATATAACTTATCGTCATCAAATGGCCATAATCTGCGCCTTTCGGATAATTCAAAAATACAGGCAAAGCCGCTTCACTTTGTGCATTTTTACAAAGCACTGTCCCGTACAAAAAACAAACTAACAAATTGCTGGAATTGGCTTTGTATTTGGCAGCTAAAGTGGCGATGGCTTCTTGCGGCTGATGCAAAATATACACCTGAACCAAAGCCGTAAGCAATTGTGCTTCTTCCCCAAAATTATCCGCCAAACGGCTGGCCGCTTTCATGTTGGTCATGCCCGTTTTGATGTCTCCGTAAAGCCCAGCCGTATGTACAATCCATGTATATTGCTCAGGAACAGAGCCAATTAAGATTTGCAACATTCCTAAAGATTTGCGCTGCGGCAAAAAATCAGGGAAACTACGTGTATTTTCGGAAAGAAGTTTGTAGGCTTGGCGCATACTCCACGCCGCACTGATTTCGTCCCCGAATTTGGTTTTGACAAAAGCCCATTGCAACTTTATTTCTGCTCGCACGAATGCGTAATAAGGTGAATTTTTATCGCTATCTTCTGCTGTTTTTTTCAAAAAATAATCTTCATTTTTAGCTAATTTTTCATACAAATTTTTGTCATCTTCCAACAGAATTTTGGTAACCATCAAATAACTTTCCAGATAATAACATAGGCTATTTTCAGGCTGTTTTATTTTTTCTTCTTGAATAATTTTTTGTGCCGAAAAAATCCGTAATTCTAATAACTGGCTATGCGCCATATCTAAGGCGGGAGTCATGGTAAAATAGCCATAACTTTTAGCAGAAAGCAGCAAAATTATTAACCCAAGCAGCAATATTTTTTTTCCCATAAAGTGAAGGTACAAAAAATCTTTGGAAATCAGATTCTGGAAATTTTGTTGTGTTTTGTTATTTCAAATATAATTTATAAAAGCTATGGTGCGGAGTGTTTGTTTTTCCAAAATAAGCGACATAGTTTTGCAGGATCTTGAAAAGGGGTGCCTGCGCAGGCTGAGATTATACCCATTGAACCTGATACGGATAATGCCGACGAAGGGAAAAAGGTAAACAAGATAAACGGGACAGCTATCCCCTTGGCCGTCCGTGTCTTTAACCGTAATTTTTCAAAATTCCAATGAAAAAAACATTACTTACGCTGACCTTTGTGTCGGTGTTGTCGCTTTGCGTGATGGCGCAGCAAAGCATTTCGGGGCGCGTGTTAGACGCAAGCACCCAACAACCCGTAGCAGGTGCAAACGTTTCGTTGTTGCACAGCCCACAAGCTACCGTTTCCGATGCCGATGGCAAGTTTATTTTATCTGGTCTCAAAGCCAAAGATTATGTGTTGCAAATCTCTTTCGTGGGCTACGAAACTTCACGTAAAACATTTACTATCAGCGACAAAGACCTTGATTTGTCGGTAAGTTTGCAAGCTGGCCAACAGCTCAATGAAGCCGTTATTGTGTCGGCTACCAGAGCCAACAGCAAATCCGCTGTGGCTTACACCAATCTTTCCGAAAAAGACATTAAAGCCCAAAATTTAGGACAAGATTTGCCTTATTTGGCCAACTTTACGCCGTCGGTTGTCGTTACTTCCGATGCTGGCGCGGGTGTGGGCTATACAGGTATTCGGATTCGCGGCAACGATATTGCTCGTACGAATATCACGCTAAACGGCATTCCTGTAAACGAAGCAGAATCGCACGTAGCGTATTTCGTGGATTTGCCCGACTTG
Source organism: Flexibacter flexilis DSM 6793 (assembly GCF_900112255.1). Lineage (NCBI taxonomy): Bacteria > Pseudomonadati > Bacteroidota > Cytophagia > Cytophagales > Flexibacteraceae > Flexibacter > Flexibacter flexilis. Next base: position 264,782 of record NZ_FOLE01000007.1, on the reverse strand, counting down.
GCCTCTTCTGTGGACAACATACAAATTCAGAGAGGTTTAGGAACTTCCACCAACGGCGCAGGCGCGTTTGGTTCGTCCATGAATATCCAGACAACGACTTTGCAGCGCGACGCTTACGCTGAAGCAAACAATACTTACGGCTCTTTCAATACTTGGAAACATACGGCACGTTTCGGTACAGGTTTGCTCAACAATCGTTGGGCTTTCGATGCGCGTTTGTCCAAAGTTACGTCGGACGGCTACATGGACAGAGCAAATTCTGACCTCAAATCTTTTTATACGTCTGGAGCTTATTACGGTAACAAAAGCCTGCTCAAATTCGTGGTAATGTCGGGCAAAGAAACCACGTATCAGGCTTGGAACGGCGTACCCGAATCGCGCGTAAAAGGCGACAAAGCCGCCATGCAAGCCTACATCGACCGCAACGGACTTTCGGCGGAAGATGCTGATAATCTGCTCAATTCGGGTAGAACCTACAACAGTTTTACCTACAAAAACCAAACGGATAATTACCAGCAAGATTATTACCAGTTGCATTATTCCAAAGAATTAAGCCCAGTTTGGAATTTGAATTTGTCGGCGCACTATACCAAAGGCGGCGGTTATTACGAGGAATTAAAACCCAACCAAAGTTTCAGCAAATACGGTTTGGATAATGTAACTATCGGCGACAGCACCATTACCAGTACAGATTTGATTCGCCGTCGTTGGTTGCAAACCGACTATTACGGACTTACTTACTCGTCGGCGTACCAGCACGGAGCTTGGAATTTTGTGTTGGGTGGCGGTGCGTATGGCTACAAAGGCCACCATTTCGGCGAGGTGGTTTGGGCAAAATATGCTTCTAACAGTTCAATGGAACATCGTTATTACGAAAATCGCGCACGCAAACACGACATCAACACGTATTTTAAAACGTATTTTGCGGCCAACAGCAACGTGGATTTGTTCTTGGATTTGCAGCATCGCAACGTTTATTATTCGTTTTTGGGTTATAACCGCGATTTGGAAAGTGTGCAACAATCTGTTTCGTACAATTTCTTTAACCCAAAAGTTGGATTTACTTACCGCCTTAACCCGAACAATTCAGTTTATGCGTTTGGGGGAATTGGCAACAAAGAACCTAACCGCGACGATTTGATTAACTCAACGCCTACGAGCCGCCCGAAAGCCGAAAACTTGCAAAATATAGAAGCGGGTTATCGTTTTGCAGATAAAAAGCTCTCATTTTCAGCGAATTATTTTTTGATGAATTATAAAAACCAATTGGTTCTGACAGGCAAAATCAATGACGTCGGCGAATACACGCGCACAAACATTGCCAAAAGTTACCGCACAGGCATCGAAGCAGAAGCCGCTTGGAACATTACCGACCAACTGCGTTGGAGTGTAAATGTAACGTTGAGCCAAAACCGCGTGATTGATTTTAATGAATATGTGGACAATTACGACTCTGGCGAGCAACAACAAACCGTTCATTCAAAAGCGGACATTGCATTTTCGCCGCGTTTGTTGGGCGGAAGCGTATTATCTTATTCGCCACTTAAAAACCTGACACTGAACTGGCAAAGTAAATATGTTGGCAAGCAATATTTGGATAACACCCAAAACGAAGCCCGCAAAATGGACGCGTATTGGGTGAATGACTTACGCATTAATTATATTGTGAAAACTTCTTTGCTGAACGAAATTGCCGTTACGGGCTTGGTTTCCAATATTTTTGATGTAAAATATGTGTCCAATGGCTACACGTACAGTTACATTTATGATGATGTACGCACGGACGAGAATTTTTATTTCCCGCAAGCAGGCATCAATTTCATGTTGGGTGTAAATGTGAAGTTCTAAGAAAATACGATTTTGAGTAACTTGATTTTTGAGCCGCCACTTAGCCCGCTGGGTTAGGTGGCGGTATTTTTTTTGAGGAAAAATACACGATTCGTATAACAATAAAAAAGCCTCTAACTTTTGATAGTTAAAGGCTTTTCTTTTTTAGTAGCGGGAGCAGGACTCGAACCTACGACCTTTGGGTTATGAGCCCAACGAGCTACCAACTGCTCCATCCCGCGATTTTGTGATGCAAAGGTAAGAACTCTTTATTACAAAGCAAATTTTATTTTGAAAAAAAATAGCGTAAATCTGTTAAGCACTGATTATCAGTACAACAAATTTACGCTAAATGAAATTTTATTATAAAATGACTTTATACGTGCTTCTCGGCGTGGTACGAAGAGCGCACCAACGGACCAGACTCCACATAAGGCAAGCCTTTGGCCAAGCCAACTTCTTTGTAGTGTGCAAACAAATCTGGGTGAATAAACTCTGCAACTTCCAAGTGCATTTTGGTTGGTTGGAGGTATTGGCCGAGCGTGAGTACGTCCAAACCATGCGCTACCAAATCGTCCATTGCTTTATATACGTCTTCTTTGGTTTCGCCAAGTCCGAGCATGATACCCGTTTTAGTACGTTTGCCGTAATCTTTCGTACGTTGGATTTGCTCCAAACTACGTTCGTAACGTGCCTGCGGTCTCACTTTTCTGTAAAGTGGCGCGACCGTCTCCATATTATGCGAAACAACCTCTTGCCCTGCGCTAATCATACGCTCCAGCGCATCCCAATTTCCTTTTACGTCAGGGATAAGCGTTTCGATAGTGGTATTCGGCGAAAGTTCTTTCACGGCTTTCACGGTCTGATACCAAATTTCCGCACCTCTGTCTTTTAGTTCATCGCGATTCACGGACGTAATAACAGCATGTTTCACGCCCATCAATTTTACGGCTTCGGCCACGCGGCGCGGTTCGTCGGTGTCGTATTCGTTTGGGCGACCCGTAGCCACCGCACAAAACGAGCAACTACGCGTACACACATTACCCAAAATCATAAACGTAGCCGTACCCGCTCCCCAGCACTCGCCCATGTTCGGACAATTGCCGCTTTCGCAGATAGTATGCAATTTGTATTCATCTACCAACTTACGAACATTGGCATAAGCCTGCCCAACAGGTAATTTTACACGCAACCAATCTGGTTTGCGCGGTTTTTTGTTGGCATCTGCGGATATAATTGGTAATTCTATCATCTTAATTTGAGTTATTAGGGGGAAATGCAAATATATGGCGGCGTTGCGCACATAGTATATATATGTACTACAAAACTAACGAAATTATAAGTTCCCTCCTGCTCTCATTGGCAAAACTTTCTTACAAGTCAATCTCAAAAACTCTTTGTAATGTGATGTTTATGGCCAATAAAGAAGTTTGTATATTTACACATCAATTTCCGAAAAAGACATGAAGGCAAAATATATTAATCCGTACACTGATTTTGGATTTAAAAAGATTTTTGGGGAGGAAGCCAGTAAACCATTACTGATTGACTTTCTCAATGCCCTTTTGCCCGAACAACACAAAATTACAGACCTCACTTTCAAAAATACCGAACAACTCGGCCTTACCGATTTGGACAGAAAAGCCATTTACGATATTTATTGCGAAAACGACAAAGGCGAAAAATTTATCGTAGAGCTACAAAAGGCCAAACAAAATTATTTTAAAGAAAGAACGGTTTATTATTCTACCTTTCCCATTCGTGAGCAGGCCGAAAAAGGGAATTGGAATTATAACTTAAAGGCAGTCTATTGTATTGGTATTCTTGATTTTACATTTGATGACCATGACAGCAGCCCCAACCAAAACGACGTAGTACACAGCATCAAACTCAAAAATCAGCACAATAAAGTTTTTTATGAAAAGCTACATTTCATTTACTTAGAAATGCCAAATTTTGCCAAGCAAGAATATGAATTACAAACGCGTTTGGACAAATGGTTGTATTTCATCAAACATTTAGAAGATTTCCAACAGATTCCCACGATTTTCAATGACGAAATTTTCAAAGAAGCCTTCAACAAAGCAGAATTAGCCAATTTGGGACAAACCGAGTTGGACAAATACGAAAGCAGTTTGAAAGTTTACAGAGACTTAAAAGGCGTGATTGATACCGCTTTCGACGAAGGAAAGTTAGAAGGAAAGTTAGAAATTGCAAGAAAACTACTGAAAAGTCCATTGTCCGACGAAGAAATCGCCAGCTACACGGGTTTGACAGTTGAACAAATACGATTATTAAAAGCTGATAAATGATTTATCAAAAAAGATATGAAGGCTAAATATATTAATCCGTACACTGAAATTTTCAAAACTGAGACTGAATTAGCCAATTTGGGGCAAACCGAGTTGGACAAATACGAAAGCAGTTTGAAAGTTTACAGAGATTTAAAAGGCGTGATTGATACCGCTTTCGACGAAGGGAAATTAGAGGGAAAGCTGGAAGGAATACAAGAAAGTAAGTTAGCTATTGCCCAAAACCTACTGAAAAGTCCATTGTCCGACGAAGAAATCGCCAGCTACACGGGTTTGACAACACAGCAAATCCAGCAATTGAGAGCACAAATAAATTAACCAAAAACGCCGCATAACCAATTGAGCTATGCGGCGTTTTTATGTGTTTTAGTCGTTGTCTATAAAACGTTTGGTAATGGGTTGGTACGAATCTATACGACGGTCGCGCAAAAATGGCCAGTGTGTGCGGTAATAATCACTCAACGCCAAATTAATTTCATGAACCGTTACATCTTCCTCTAAATGAGGTGCTTGGTACATAATTTTGCCCATTGGGTTTGAGATAAACGAACCACCCCAAAACTGCATTTCGGCTTCTTCACCTGTACGGTTTACGGCAATCACGTGTAAGCCATTGGCTACGGCGTGGCCACGTTGTACGGTTTGCCAACCATTATACTGTTCTTTGTTGGTTTCTTCGTCTTGGCTTTTTGCCCAACCGATAGCAGTCGGGTAGAACAACAATTCCGCGCCCATCAGCGAAGTAATACGCGCTGCTTCTGGATACCATTGGTCCCAGCAAATCAACACGCCAATTTTAGCGAACTTGGTTTCAAATACTTTGTAGCCCAAATCGCCAGGGGTGAAATAAAATTTTTCGTAATAACCTGGGTCGTCGGGAATGTGCATTTTGCGGTATTTGCCCAAATACGTGCCGTCGGCATCCAAAACGGCAGTAGTGTTATGATACAAACCTTCTGCGCGTTTCTCGAAAAGCGAAGCAACAATCACTACGCCCAACTCTTTCGCCAACGCACTAAGCGTTTGGGTAGAAGGGCCGGGTATTGCTTCCGCCAACTTAAAATTCTCGTAGTCTTCTACGTCGCAGAAATACAAAGACAAAAACAATTCTTGTAAAAAAACAATTTGCGCCCCTTTAGCGGCGGCCTCGCGAATACGAACAATGGTTTTGTCCATATTCTCTTTCGGGTTGGCTGTGCAGCTTGTTTGCACCAACCCTACTCTTACGGGTTTGTTTTGCATGGCTTTGATTAATTGAAAAAATAAAAAGCGGCAGAAAATCCTCAACCGCTCAAAACGCCACAAAAGTATTAAATAATCAGACGTTTACCTACAAAATATCAGAATCCGTTTTGTTTCGATAACTTGCAGCCCAAAATCAGAACGTACCCAGATTTTATGAAAAAGTATATGGCGCATTATCGCCAAACATTCAAATTGGCCATGCCCGTTGTGTTGGGGCAAGCTGGCCACATTACCGTAAGCGTAGCCGATAGCATGATGGTTGGCCGCACGGGCGCAATTCCGTTGGCGGCTGTTTCGCTGGCTACGGGTTTGTTTAGTATCATGCTCGTGATTGGCTTAGGATTTGCCTACGGGCTTACGCCATTGGTAGCCGCTGCCGACGGTCGCCACGACCAACGCGAAAGCAGTGTTTTGTTGAAAAATAGCTTGTTAATCAATGTGTTATTAGCAACAGTTTTAGTCATTGTATTTTGGCAAATGTTGCCGCTCATGCACCTGCTCAAGCAAAAACCCGAAGTAATCGAGCAAGCCATTCCGTTTATGCAACTGTTGGTATTGTCGTTGCTGCCGCTTATGTTTTTTTCGGCGTTCAAGCAATTTGCCGAAGGGCTTTCCGACACGGTTACGGCCATGTACATCACTTTGGCCGCCAACGCTATCAATATTTTACTTAATTATACGTGGGTTTATGGACATTGGGGTTTTGAACCAATGGGAATAAAAGGCTCTGGACTGGCCACTTTTACGGCGCGTTGCCTGATGGCTGTCGCGATGTTTGGTTATGTTTGGTTTGCTAAAAAATTCCGTCCGTACCGCTTCGGCTGGAACATGGAATTTATTTCTTGGGCAAAAATCAAACACCTATTATATATAGGCGTGCCTGTGAGTATGCAAATGACTTTTGAAGTAGCCGCTTTCAGTACAGCAGCCGTGTTGGTGGGGCAACTTGGCTCTAATGAGTTGGCCGCACACCAAATCGCGCTGAACATGGCCGCCGTAACCTACATGATGGCCAGCGGTTTAGGCGCAGCCGCTACGGTTCGGGTCGGCAATGGCGTAGGCAGTGGCGATTTGCACAGTAGCCGAATGGCGGGCTTTAGTGCGCTACATATCGTCGTTGCTTTTATGGGACTGATGGGGATTGTATTTACTATCGGAAGATTCTGGCTACCAACATTTTATATAGACAATACAGAAGTAATTAAAGTAGCTTCTTCGCTGCTGATTATTGCGGCTATTTTCCAGATTTCGGATGGCGTACAGGTGGTTTGTTTGGGTGCGTTGCGCGGACTTTCGGACGTAAAAATCCCAACCGCCATTACACTCGTGGCCTATTGGGTATTGGGTTTGCCGATTGGTTATGCCTTAGCCGTATATGCCAACATGGGCGTACAAGGAATTTGGTACGGCTTACTGCTTGGCCTTGCTATTGCAGCCACCTTACTTACACTCCGCTTCAATCACATTAGCCGACAGAAAATACAAGAACAGACAGTCATTACGGCATAAGAAAAGCCGCTTCCCGAAAGAAGCGGCTTTTGTATTTTTTAAAGAAACTATACTTTAAACATTTTCGTAAATACTTTCAATTTCTTTCTTGTATTTGTTAGAAATGAATTTGCGTTTGAGTTTAAGTGTTGGTGTCATTTCGCCTGAATCAACTCCCCACGCATCAGGCAACACTACAATTTTCTTGATTTGTTCGTATTGCGCCAAATGCTCATTGCATTTTTGTACCTCTTTATTAAATTTAGAGACAACTTGTTCATTTTTAAGTACTTCAGCCAACGAGTTAAAAGGAATATGTTTTACCTCACACCAATCTTTTAAGCCTTGCACCGACGGAACAACTAAAGCCGCAGGGAATTTTTGCCCCTCGCCTACTACCATAACTTGCTCAATGATAACGGATTCCTTCAAGCTGTTTTCGATTGGCTGTGGTGCAACGTACTTGCCACCCGAAGTTTTGAACATTTCTTTCTTACGGTCTGTAATTTTCAAGAAACGGCCTTCTACCAACTCTCCTATGTCGCCTGTATGGAACCAACCTTCTGCATCAATGGCTTCGGCTGTAAGTTCTGGTTTGTTGTAATAGCCTTTCATAATAGAAGGACCTTTTACCAAAATTTCGCCGTCAGTAGCAAATGAAACTTGTACATTATTAATAATCGTTCCGACCGTCCCAACGCGTGCATTTTCAGGTTCTACACGGTTTACGGCGATTACTGGCGATGTTTCAGTAAGTCCATAACCTTCGATTACCTTCACTTGAGCAGCCCAGAAAACTCTTGCTAAACGGGGTTGCAAAGCCGCTCCACCCGACACAATCGCCACGACGTTTCCGCCCAAAGCCTCACGCCATTTATTAAAAATAATTTTGTTGGCAAGTTTTAGCTGAAAGTTATACCACCAACCTTTGTCCGTTCCTACTTCATACTGTAAGCCAAGTTCCAAAGCCCAAAAGAACAACGCTCTTTTGATACCTGTCAGCTCATAACCTTTTATCACGATTTTGTCATAAACTTTTTCGAGCAAACGCGGAACAGTTACAAAAATATTTGGCTTAATTTCTTTGAGGTTGTCGGCGATGGTGTCCATACTTTCGGCATAATAAACCGAAACACCCACGTACATATAAAGATAATGTACCATTCGCTCATACACGTGACAAAGTGGCAGAAAGCTCAAAGCGATAGAAGTCGAGGTTACGGGTACGGCTGGCATCGAACCTTCTATGTTGGCCACCAAGTTGTTATGAGTAATCATTACACCTTTCGGGTTGCCAGTCGTGCCAGAAGTATAAATCAACGTCAGCAAATCTTCTGGTTGAATGGCGGCTTTGTGTTGTTCCAAAAGCGCGGGGTCATCGTCTTTGGCCAAGTCCGTAAGGTCTGTCCAAAAATTCGCACCTTCGATTCTATCAAAAGTATAAATCACCTGAATTTCAGGTATTTGAGCAGCTACTTTGCTTGCTTTTGCATACAGTTTTTCGTCTGCCACAAACACCACTTTCACGCCCGAATCTCTGAAAATATAAGCATATTCTTCTTCCGTAATTGTCGGATACATCGGTACGCTCACAGCTCCAATTTGCTGAATCCCGAAATCCACAAAATTCCATTCTGGGCGGTTCGGGGAAATAATCGCAACCTTATCGTTGCGTTTGATGCCAATTTTCAAAAGACCCAAACTTACGCTATTGGCCTTGCGAATAAGTTCGTCTGTACTGTATTTTACCCATTGGCCTTTTACTTTATAAGCCAAAATATCACTCTTCGGAGTATGGGCTTGCTGGTGCGGCAGCAGTTCAAAAATGCGTTTGATTTCCATCAGTTAATTTGGTTTAATCAAGTTGAAAATATCATAAGTATCTAACTATCAAATATATTCAAGTGTTGAAAGTAGTATTATATTTACAGTGGTCAATTTACAAAATCTCCACGTAAAATACGATATTTTTTTCTTGCTTCTGCCGTAAAAATACTTGCAGGGAAAGTTTTCATCAAGTTTTGATACGTTTCCATCGCTTTTTCTTTGTCCTGCAAATCTTCTTCATAAATCACACCTTTCATGAAAAGAGCGTCGTCGGCAAAAATATCTGAAGCATAATCTTTGGAAATAACATCCAGATTTTCAATGGCTTTATCAAATTTTTTCATGCGCCGATACACCTTCGCACGCAACCAATACACTTCATCGTCGAGGCTGCTTTTCGGATATTTTTTCAAAAGCTCATCACATTTGGCCAAAGCCTCTTCATCTTTATTTTCAAATAAAAGAAGTTCGATTTTTGAATATTCGGCCAAAGCCGCACCCGTCGAATCGAAAGCCGTGTTATCCTGAATCATTAAACTCAAATCCAGTGCATCGTTGGCTATCTCGCGCGAGGTCGCCAATTTCAAAACATCCAAATGGTCTTGCGCCAAATCAAACTCGCCCTTGTAATATGACAATTTGGCATTTCGGAGTTTGGCTTCATAACCTAACGGTTGGTCTTTTTCATCTTTTTCCACTTGCGAATACAACAAAGTTGCTTCCCAAGGTTCATTTTTGAGCAAATACATATCGCCCAAATCTAATTTGCACTTCGACACAAATTGCCGATTGTAGCGCGGAACGGTTACGGCTTTGTTCAAATAAAAAATTGCCGTATCGGGTTGTCCCAAATAATGACCATACAACAGCGCGATACTCCGTTGGCTTTCGGCCATGCTGTAAGGGTCTGGCAAAATTTTCATCAATTTTTTATAATCCTCAACTAAAGCCTTAATCGCCTGTTTGTCAATAGGATATACATTTTTTATGGCCTGCTCTCTGGCTTCGATGAGTTGCCGTTGGGCGGGAGCATACACCGACGGAACTGCCGCGTACTCTTGCACCACATACTCAAAAATCGAAACCGCCGATTTGTAATCTTTGTTGCTCATACTCAGCGTCCCGACTTCCAACACTTTCGTTGCGGGCAGTTTTCCGCGTTTGTCAATGGCTTTGGCCTGAATGAACGCGCCGTCAAAATCTTTGCGTTGCAAAAACAACCACATCAACAATTCGTTGTAAATCAGATTACTGGCATCGGTTTGTACTCTTTCGTAAAGCGTTTTTTGGAGCATGTCCAATTCTTCGGGTTTGGTCAGTTGCGTTTGCAACGAATTTTCTATCAAGAAAATAGCCGAAGGGTCTTTGTCCAGATACAACAAAAGTTCATCAATCATTTGCGAAGTCTCACCGCGCCGTTTGTGAATTTCGGCCAACTTGAAGTTGTAGGCGTAAGGGTCGAACATGGCTTTGCGCGATTCCTTGTAGAGCAGCTCGGCTTTATCCAACAAACCCACTTTCACGAGATAGTCGGCAGTATATTCGACTATGTTTGATTTTTTTTCTATGTCCTCAAAAAGCCGACTAAAAATTTTATTCGCTTTATCATCCTTTTTTTGTTTCTGGTACAGCAAGGCAAGGTCTATCTTATACTCAAACTGCTGCGGATAAGCCTTTGCCATTTTCTTGAGAAAACGCTCAGTCTTTTCATCTTGCTTGAGTTCGGACAATACCGCCAAGTAGTTGGCATAAATAGCCTTGCCATTAGCAGGGTCTTTTGCCAGCTTATCATAAAGTTCCAATGATTTTTCAAAATCATGGCGTGTGTAGTACTCATTGGCCAAATCAATATCTTTAGATTGGGTTTGTGAATACCCAGCCATCGGAATAAAGACAGAACCAACAAATATCAAACCTGCGCCTAATAGCGTCTTTTTCTGCATTAGTAATGCTTTCTTGGTTTCGGGGGCAAATTTAATCATAGAAATCATAAATTCAACTGTCGGCCAATTATGAGCCCAATTGTTCACAACCCTAATTAATCTTAATTATCTTTTTTTTAAATAAAAAGCTTGTTGCTTTTATTATGCTGTGGATATGTGGATAATCAAGTCTATTTTTTAGGTGTGTGAATAAGTGTTATGATTATCCACTTTTATAAACGAACTTATGAACATCAATATTTATTGATTTTGAGCTTTTTATAAAGATATACACTTTTTTTGTAAAATGTGCATAACTTTTAATGTGCATTTTGGGTCGTGTATAACTTTGGTCATAATGTGTGTATCTTATGGTGGGTTATACACACATGTGCCCGAATGTGTCTAAAGACATGGGTTTATACACTGGTTTTGGGGTATTGTTTGTGTATAAATTCTTTTTTATACACAGAAAGTGTGCATAAACGACATTCTTAACTTGCTGATTTTCAGTGTTACCAAAATAGGGCTTGTTGATAACTTTTTTGAGCTTTTGGAAAATATTTTTGGAAGGGGATAAACTCATTCTGAATGAATTAGTATAAAAAAAATGTGGATAAATGTGTGATTTACTCCACTTATCCACATTTAGTATGTTTATACTTCGTAAAATTTATTGTAAAGTACTGAAAATCAGCTATAATTTGAAGTCTTCTAACTCCCAATTGGCTTTGAGGTTAATCACTTCTTTGTGGATAACTACTTTTTCGGGCTGGGTTTTCTTATCCAAACTACCTGCGTCCCATCTTCCGTTCTGATTTTTATCTACAATAAGTCTCAAACGATATTTGCCCGCAGGCACATAAGTGAACCGAAACTTCTTGGCATTGCGCACCGACTGCACTACTTTGAAATCTTCGCTCACCAATTCCAATATAAAATCTTTGTCCGCAGAAGTAACTTGTCCGCCGATTATTCCGAAATTAGTTTCGATGGCTGGCGTATAATGCAGTGTATCAGCCTTTGTGCTATTTCCTTTAATCAATTTTACAGGCGGAACAATCAGGCTTATATCCTTCTTAAATACGGGTAAGTTACTGATTATGAGTGTATTTTTGCTTCCTGAAAGCCTTGCTTTAGTTGCTTTCCAGCCCGCCGAATCAGGATTAACAGTTACTTTTTGTAAAAAACTACTGTCCGTTATAGGGCTTGCGTAGGCTATTTCTATTGTCTGATACGGTGTTATAACGCTATTCCTTTCTGGTTTTGTGGATAACGTAGTTGTTTTATCCACATTTCCGTTTACGTCAAACAGCACTCTTTTTTTGACAACTAATTGATTATCAGAAGAATCACGAACAGTAAAGCCTATTTCTACCGAATCTTTGGATAACTTATCCACATTTTGTGGATACATACGAATATCTGCTTTATCCTCGCTTTGATCAAATACAGTATTTGGATTGGCTGCTGCTTGTATGTATGTCAAACCCTCGCTAAACGAAAATACAACCGATTTTCCCACATTTCTCGTGCGTAAAAATCTTGGGGCGGTATTGTCGTTCATAAAAAGACTGATTTCCGAGCTTTCATTTTTCTGGATTTTGAGATTTTCACTCAAAAAACCAATGGATTCTGTTCGCTCATCGTACTTGTAGTTATTATTTTTATCGTCGAAAGCACAAGCAAAATACTCGCCAGCCGCAATATTGGCAATATCAAACTGGCCTGCGTCATTGCTCCTGCCTATATAATAAGGTGCTTGTTTGCGAATATTGAGCGTATCGGATAGTTTGTACAAGGCCACCAACGTATTAGCTTGTGGTTTTTGGGTCTGAAAATCCAAGATTTGACCATTCCACTGCAAAGAATCAATGCTATTTCCCGTACTGAAAGCCAATTTCAAGTCTTTTGTTTTGTTGGTGGCTTCGTGAATATCTTTTATTCCTTCCCTAAAATTCAAACTAATGGTCGTATTGGGCGGCAACTCCTTTTCAAACGTAAGCGTCAGAACGTTGCGTTTGATGTGAGTGGTGTAATTATTGTTCATGTATGGCGTGATGAGCAACTGTGTGTTGAGATTATTCAGCTCTACATCTTCATCAAACTCCAATTTTACAACCTTGCCTTTGAAGTTGGTACTATTGTTGGCGGGGTTACTTTCGGTTAATACGGGGGCTTTTTCGTCTTTTGGCCCTCCTGTCGGGGGCTTTACACTGGCACAACCCGACAATAAAGCCCCCGACAGGAGGGCTGTGGATAAGTGTTTTTTAATTGGAACGTACATTGTAAATCAGAAAAATAGTGAGGGTAAGCAGTGCTATACCGATTAGAATACGTTTATTTTCTTTTTTGTTAGGCAAATCCTGTGGCTGTTGTACAGCATTTTGGGTACTATCCACCGTTATAACCACGTTTTCCACAGGTATTTTGTGCATTACAGTATCAGTTTGTGGATAACTTTGTTTATAAAAGAAGGTTATCCACAAAATTGTTAATAAAATAGCTTTCTGATACTTCATTTTACCCTAAATATTTTGGAGTATATAAATTACACTTGAATATAAACCTGTAGAATCGGCTTTTTGGTTGGATTGTAGCCCTGTACTCATTGCAGATAAGTAGTTATTACTTCCTGTTTTGTATCTTTCGCTCAACATGGCCACATAAAATGAATCAAATTTCATGCCTTCTTTGCGCAAAATCTTCATTCCATTTTTTTCAGCCAAAGTTTGCATGGTTTGTGGCGTGAAATGATACAAATGGCGCGGCACGTCGTAAGCTGCCCAATATTCTTGGTAATGTTGCGCATCTCCTGAAGCATGATTTGGCACTGCGATTACTAACTTTCCTGTTGCTCCGATAAGGTTTTTTAGCTTTGCGATGCTCTCATCTAAGCGATGAATATGCTCCAACACGTGCCAAAGTGTAATGACATCAAACTTTTCTGTGTAGTTGGCTGCCAAAAAATCTGGCTCAATCTTAATATTTGTTTGTTGTTGGCCTAATGCTCTCGCGCCTGCATCGGGTTCTACCCCACTTATTTTCCAGCCTGCTTGTTGGCAAGTTTGTAAAAAATAGCCTGTTCCGCAGCCAATATCCAACAAACTACCCGTTTTTCCATCGTTTATTTCAGTGATTAATTTGAGTTTTGAACGTAAAGTAATCTGTCTTACGGTGCGATAAGCCTTACTGATTAAGCCTTTGTTCGTGTCAGAATGCGAAATATATTCTTCTGACTGATAATAACGGCCTATTTTGTCGGCTTCTGGGCGTGGATTGGTGAATCTAAAACCACATTTTTGGCAATCTACCAGTTCAAAATCTTCTTTTGAAACCGTAAAATCTTTACAAACTAAGGCTTTGGTAAAGTGTTGGTGCTTGCACACGGGGCAGGCAATCAGATATTCCATCGAAAATCGAAATTATTTTTGAAGATAAACCATAAGTATTGATATGTCCGAAGGCGAAACCCCGCTTATTCTGCTGGCTTGGCCGATGGTTGCAGGGCGAATTTTGGACAATTTTTCGCGTGCTTCTTTAGAAATCGAACCCAACTGGAAATAATCTATATTATCTCTGATGCGCATACTATCCAAATCGGTTAGCTTTTGTGCCATTTGTTGTTCTTTTTCGATATAATTTTCGTACTTGATAAGTACAGAGGCTTGCTCTATCTCGTCTGCCGAATAAGTTTGGAGCATTTGTGCAAACTCATCATTAAAATTGGAGAGATATTGCAGTTCAATATCTGGGCGTTTGAGCAAGTTATACACACTTGCTTTCTCCCGAATACTGGCCGAACCAAGCTCTTCTAACAGCGGATTGATACTTTCAGGACTGAATTTGTATTGAGAAAGCGCATTTTTTAGCTTTTCGGTATTGGCTTCTTTGGCTTTTACTTTCTCCAAACGCTGCTCAGAGGCTAATCCTAACTCATATCCGCGAGGTGTTAGCCTCAAATCTGCGTTGTCTTGGCGCAATAAAATACGATATTCTGCTCTCGACGTGAACATTCGGTAAGGTTCTTCCGTGCCTTTATTAATCAAATCGTCTATCAAAACGCCGATATATGCTTCTGAACGACTCAAAACAAAGGCTTCTTTTTCGTGTACTTTGTTGTGTGCATTGATGCCCGCCATCAAACCTTGACACGCCGCTTCTTCGTAACCTGTCGTTCCGTTGATTTGCCCAGCGAAATAAAGGTTTTCGATAAGGTGCGTTTCCAACGTATTTTTGAGTTGGGTCGGCGGAAAATAATCGTATTCGATGGCATAACCTGGCCTAAACATACGCGCATCTTCAAAACCTGGTATCAAACGAAGGGCTTTGTACTGCACATCTTCGGGCAATGAAGTCGAAAATCCATTTACATAAATCTCTACTGTGTTCCAGCCTTCGGGTTCTACGAAGATTTGATGACGGTCTTTGTCTGCAAAACGGTTGATTTTATCTTCTACCGAAGGGCAATAACGAGGCCCTCTGCCCTGAATACGGCCTGCAAACATCGGTGATTTTTCAAACCCTGTACGCAAAACCTCATGTACTTGGTGATTGGTATAAGTGATAAAGCAACTTCTTTGCTCCTTTAGCGGGCTTGTTTCGTCCGAATAAGAGAACTTAGAAGGGTTTTCATCGCCAAATTGTTCTTCCATTCGGTCGTAATGCAGGCTTCTCCCATCTACGCGCGGCGGTGTTCCTGTCTTCATTCTTCCGCTTTCAAAGCCCAATTCAACAAGTTGTTCGGTGATTCCCGATGCTGCCTTTTCGGCTGCACGACCTCCACCAAACTGTTTTTCTCCGATATGAATCACGCCATTCAGGAATGTACCGTTAGTTAAAACGACCGATTTTCCTGAAATCTCTATTCCCATTGACGTCCGAACCCCAACTACTTTATTGTTTTTGACCACCAAACCTGCGGCCATTTCTTGCCAAAAATCTACATTTGGGTTGCGTTCTAAAGCCAAACGCCATTCTTCTGTAAAGCGCATACGGTCGCTTTGAGCACGTGGACTCCACATGGCAGGGCCTTTGGACAGATTGAGCATACGGAATTGTATCATGGATTTGTCCGTGATGATTCCAGAAAGCCCGCCCAAAGCATCTATTTCTCTCACAATTTGCCCTTTGGCCACGCCACCCATTGCAGGGTTGCAGGACATTTGAGCAATTGTATTCATGTTCATGGTGATAAGCAACACCGACGAACCCATCGTAGCGGCTGCGGCTGCGGCTTCACAACCCGCGTGGCCTGCCCCTACCACAATTACATCATATTCTTTAAACATATATCTGCGAAATGAAAATTGTTTCTGATTGTACTGGTACCGTAAAATGATTACAGTATATAAACGTAAAAAAGGCTTTAATTGTACGCCTTTTCTTTCTACAAAGGTAATACAAAAAAGCCTTTTTCGCTGATTATCATTAAAATTTCACGTATCAAGTACTGTGAAACGTGGATATTAAATCATAAATCAAGTGTTCCACGTGGAAATTTTTTCGATATAATGACTCTCTTTTTGGCGCATTAATTGCTCTTCTTGTTCGCTTTTGTCTTTGTATCCACAAAGATGAAGAAGCCCATGTGCTAAAATGCGCCTCATTTCGTTTTCAAATGTCCCCTGAAAAAGCCCTGCATTTTCTTTTACTCTGTCCACGCTTATGAAAATGTCTCCCTCGATTTTGCCTTTTACCTCCGAGTTATCAAATGTAATGATATCGGTTAGTGTGTCGTGGTCAAGATACTCCACGTTTATTTTGTGCAAATACTCATCGTCGCAAAAAATATAATTAAGCTCTCTGACCTGAAAGCCTTCTTCTTTGGCTAAGTTTAGTAGCCATTCGCGGTGCTTTTGCTTTTGAGGAAGTGTAAATTCTATTTCCTCCGCAAAAAAATGAATTTTAGTTGTTGCCATATTGCCTTTGGGTGGGTCTTGGATTTGTTTTGCAAAAGTATAAATAAAAGCGTTGCTATGTTTTCGGAAAAACCTATTAATTTTTGTTAAATTTTTATTTTTGGCTTCTTTTTGTCGCTTTAATTAAAAAAATAGTAGAAAGAAAATATATTTACTGCAATTTTGTTTGTAAATTGTGGCCTCATTTGTTAGCGCACACTTAACCTTTGTAGCTTTTAATTTTTATATAGCAAAAATAAAATGTAGCTACTCTAATAGTTTATTCTTGTATTTTACTATAAATGATTCGATGAAGAATTACGTATTGAATAACTTACCCGAACGTACCGAAAAGCCTCGCCCTTTCGGTGTTACGATGGCTATGGACAAAGGTCTTAGCGTTAGAGAAGTGGAAGATTTGATGTCTATTGCTTCGGGTTATATTGATGTAATGAAATTGGGTTGGGCTACGTCCTACGTAACCCCTAATTTGGAAGCAAAATTAGCTGCTTACCGCGAAGCTGGCGTTCCTACTTATTTTGGTGGAACACTTTTCGAGGCTTTTATTATTCGTAATCAATTTGACGATTACCGCCGTGTGTTGGATAAGTATAAAATGACTTATGCGGAAGTTTCGGACGGTTCTATTGAACTTGACCACGACAAAAAATGTGAATATATCCGTTTGCTTTCTGAGCAAGTAACCGTGCTTTCGGAAGTAGGCTCTAAGGATGCGGAGAAAATTATCCCACCTTATAAATGGATTAAGTTGATGAATGATGAGCTTCAGGCGGGAGCTTGGAAGGTAATCGGCGAAGCCAGAGAAGGTGGCAACGTTGGTTTGTTCCGTTCGAGCGGCGAAGTGCGCGAAGGCTTAGTAGAAGAAATTCTTACACAAGTGCCTTTTGAAAAAATTATTTGGGAAGCTCCTCAAAAATCGCAACAAGTTTTCTTCATTAAATTGTTGGGTGCAAATGTGAACTTGGGCAATATTGCTCCGCACGAGGTGATTCCTTTGGAAACAATTCGTCTTGGTTTGCGCGGTGATACCTTCAACCATTTCTTGAACCAAAGCAAATAATTACTATTTCTTGTGATAAAAATGAAAGCCCGTGTTTTAAGAACGCGGGCTTTTTTGTTGGCTTTGCTGCAAAATGGCTTGGTTTATTTCTCTGATAAGGTCTGGCCCTTTATAAATAAACCCAGTATAAATTTGTATTAAACTTGCTCCTGCGGCTAACTTGTCGAGTGCGTCTTGTGCGGTCATCACCCCCCCTACCCCAACGATTGGAAACGCTCCGCCTGATTTTTGGTGCAAATAACGGATTATTTCGGTCGAATGTTGGGTTAATGGCTTTCCGCTAAGTCCTCCATTGCCTATTTTTTCCACTTCTGAAGTGGAAGTTTGTAGGTTTTCGCGCGAAAGTGTCGTGTTGGTGGCTACTACGCCTGCTATTTTTGTGGATAACACTATTTCTACGATGTCGTCTAATTGGCCTTCGGTAAGGTCTGGTGCGATTTTCAAAAAGATGGGTTTGGCTTTGGGTTTTTGCTCGTTGTGTTGTTGGAGTGTTTCAAGTAATGCTTTAAGTGGCTCTTTGTCTTGCAACGCGCGTAAATTGGGCGTGTTGGGCGAACTCACATTGACTACGAAATAATCAACCACTTCATATAGCGCATCAAAACAGATTAAATAATCTTCTACGGCGTTTTCGTTGGGCGTATCTTTATTTTTACCAATGTTGCCGCCAATAATTATTTTGCCTTTTCGTTGCTTGAGTCTTTGGGCGGCCACCTCTACCCCTTCGTTGTTGAAACCCATGCGATTGATAAGGGCTTGGTCGGTTGGAAGTCGGAACAAACGCGGTTGCGGATTGCCTGCCTGCGGTCGTGGGGTAAGTGTCCCGATTTCGATAAAGCCGAAGCCCAAGGCTTCCAGCTCGTCAGTCAGTTTGGCATCTTTGTCAAGTCCTGCAGCCAACCCAACTGGATTTTCAAACTCTAATCCTGCTATGGTGCGCCGCAAAGCTGGCGACGCTACTTTCAAATTTTGTTTGACCATTTTTCGAGCAAAATCACTTCCCAAAAAATTGGATAACAAACCAAAGGTAAGATGATGGGCTTTTTCGGGCGAAAAGCGAAACAAAATCGGGCGAATGAGCGAATACAAAGACACGTTATTTTTGGGGATAAGGTTAATATTCTATTTTTTCGGAGATTTCGTCTTCTATAACTACCGTGTTGGAAAAACGGTCGTGCCAACCTTGATACTCATTGAACAGAAAAGAAATTTCTTCCAGTGGAATGAGTCGGCAAATACTGCGTGTGGCGATTTGTAAAAAGCTTGGTGTGCTGCCGTCGTCGCTGACTACGTGTGTGCGCGTAATGAATTTGGCAGGTGTTTTCTTGAAAATTAATTCAAAAAAAGTATAAAATACAAATGAAATGGCGTAGCTGATAAGCGTATTTTTGATGTCTATCTTTGTCGGGTCGTTTTGCTCAAGATTGATTTGCAGCGATTTGAAAACTGCGAAAGTAATGCCCATGCAAAGTAGTTCGTCGAAAACCAAATGAAAAAAACGTTTTCCTTTGTTGGGAAATTGATATTGTTTTTGCTCTGTCATACTCAAAATTCTTGTCCTTTTTTGAATAGACAAACCTACAAAACAAATACAGATTTTCGGCTATTTTTTTGCTGAAAACCCTACGGCTTTTCCGTAACTTTGCCCCAGTTTTTGATACAAAGACTTTTGGTGTTATGAATATAGACGAAATGGTTTCGCGGCTTCAAAATCAGTTTGGAGAAAAAGTGTTACGCTGGCAAATTTTCCCAGAAAATCAGCTTTGTGTAGAAGTTGTCCCTACGGCGATTGTGGAAATTTGCGCGTGGCTTCGGACGAGTCCCGATTTTTATTTTGATTCGCTCAGTTGCCTGACTGGTTTGGACAATGGCACGCAAGCCGCCACAATGGAAGTCGTTTATCAGTTGTACTCAATTCCATTGCATCGTTTTTTGTCTTTGAAAGTAACATTGCCCCGCGAAAAACCGCACGTGCCGTCGGTGGTGCAAGTTTGGCGTACGGCAGATTGGCACGAACGCGAAGCCTACGATTTGTTAGGCATTGTTTTTGAAAATCACCCTGATTTGCGCCGAATCCTGATGCCCGAAGATTGGCAAGGTTTTCCGCTTCGCAAAGATTATCAGCCGCAAGAATTTTATCACGACATCAAAGTAAAATCGTAAAATTTATGGAAACGCTGCTTCCTTCTCCTCTACCCGACCGCATTGACCAAGAAAATTGGGAAAAATTGCACTTGCATCTTTCGCAAAGCATCGGAGCTTTGTTACAGCAAGGCGAGTTGGAGCGGCTCATGCAAATTTTTTATAGACTTGATGTAAGTGAAATAATTGTGCAGCGAATTTTCAAAACGCAACCTTCGGAACTTTGGCCAGAGTTGCTGGCAACCGAAATGCTCAAACGAGAGCAAAAAAGATTGTATTACCGAAATTTATATAAAAACGCAGACCATTCGGAACTGCCCGAATAAAAAAATTATGCCTCAAATCATCAGTACTCCAGACCCGCGTCGCGCCGAAAAATTGGCGGCTTTCGACAGACTCCTGACCATTATGGACGAGTTGCGCGAAAATTGTCCTTGGGACAAAAAACAAACAATGGAAAGTTTGCGACACCTGACCATTGAGGAAACGTATGAGTTGGGCGATGCGATTTTGAATAATGACCTTGCCGAAATTCGGAAAGAAATCGGAGATATTATGTTGCATTTAGTTTTTTATGCGCGTATCGCTTCAGAAACCAACACTTTTGATATTGCTGATGTGCTAAATGGCCTTTGCGATAAATTGGTGAGCCGACACCCGCACATTTACGGAGAGGCTCAAGCCGACACCGAAGAGCAGGTAAAGAAAAATTGGGAAAGTTTGAAACTCAAAGAAAAGGGAAATAAAGGCGTGCTTTCTGGTGTGCCCAGTTCTTTGCCCGCCCTGATTAAGGCGATGCGCATTCAGGAAAAAGCCAGAGGCGCGGGTTTTGATTGGGACGAAAAAGACCAAGTTTGGGAAAAAGTGCAAGAAGAACTCGGCGAGTTTCAGGCCGAAACGAAAGCGGAAATTGTGGACAGCAAAAAAGTAGAAGGCGAATTTGGCGACCTGCTTTTTTCTCTTATCAATTATTCGCGTTTTATCAACGTAAACCCCGAAGAAGCCTTAGAGCGTACCAACAAAAAATTTATTCAGCGTTTTAGTTATTTAGAAACCGAATCGAAAGCCGACGGCAAGCAACTTTCTACCATGACATTAGATGAAATGAATGAGTATTGGGAAAAAGCAAAACAGTTTTCAAAATAGCCAATAACAAAAAAGGAGTAGCAATTTTTAGTGCTACTCCTTTTTTGTTCATTAAGCAGGCTGACTGGCCATCAATTTTTTTAGTTCTGCAACCAAAAGTTCTGGGTCTAGTCTGTCCGAAGGGCTTACTTCCACGTAGTGATACACAATTTTGCCTTCTTTGTTAATAATGTAAGTGGCAGGAAGTGGCAATTCTATATTTCCGTTTCCATTGTAGTATTCCAAATGCAAGCCGTCTTTTTCATATACTTTTTGCAAATATTCGGGGACTTTATAAACCAAGCCAAATTGTTTGCCTACTTTATTGCCCGCATCGCTGAGCACAGGGTATTTTAGTTGATGTTTTTCTACCATCGAAAGCGATTTGTCAGGCAACTGTGGCGAAACGGCTACCAAACGCGCAGGAATATTTTCTATATCAACGATGTGTTTTTGCAAAGCACGAAGTTGAATGTTACAAAACGGGCACCATTGTCCGCGATAAAATGTCAAAACAAGCCATTGTCTATCATGTAACTTTTTGATATTCTGTAACTTGCCTGTGGCATCAGGCAAACTAAAATCGGGAATATAGTCGCCTGTTTTAAAGCAGGTATTTTTGATGTCGCGCTCTTTAAGTTCCCCATCAAGGCGGCCATATTGCGTAAGAGCTTCGGGTGAAGAATGAGAAACGACTTCGTTGAGCTTTTGATTAATTGCGTTTTGATATTCAGTAGCCATAATTTAAAATAGTGTTGTTTATAGATTTTATAGACAAAACACCATTTTGCTTGCTTTTAGTTCATTCTCTTAGAAAGACTTTTAAATAAGTTGATTTTTTGCACATTGCAATTATTTTGAGTGTATTTTTGTTAAACCTATTGATTATCAATCAATCAAAAACATTTTACACTATGAAAGTTATAATTACGGGTGCCTCGGGTATGGTAGGCGAAGGCGTGCTACACGAATGTTTACAACATCCAGCCATCGAACAAGTTTTGGTAGTTGGTCGTAAAACTTGTGGCGTTACGCACCCCAAACTTAAAGAAGTTTTGCACTCCAATTTTTTTGATTTAAAAGATGTCGAACCTTATTTAGTTGGTTACGATGCTTGCTTTTTTTGTTTGGGCGTTTCGTCTGTGGGCATGAAAGAACCAGAATATACAAAACTTACACATACGCTTACGCTGAATTTTGCACAAACCATTTTACGACTAAATCCTTCTATATCATTTAGTTATATTTCTGGTGCAGGCACGGACAGCAGCGAAAAAGGTAGCTCAATGTGGGCGCGAGTGAAAGGCTGCACGGAAAATGATTTGAAAAAATTGCCGTTTAAAAAAGTGTATAATTTCAGACCAGGCTATTTGCAACCAACAGCGGGCCTAAAAAATACACTGCCTATGTATAAATATTTGGGTTGGCTGTTTCCTGCCCTGAGATTGTTTTTGGGCAAATATGTTTCTACGCTTCAGCAGCTTGGCCAAGCCATGATAAACGCGACGCTTTACCAAGTCGATAAAGATACGCCGTTGGAAGTGCCTGATATTTTGGAACTGGCCAAACGATAAATTATTGCTCCGTATAGAGTTTGCCTAATGCTTTATCCAAATCAATTTTGGCAATAAGCGCATCATACAGTGCGCCGTAATAATTCGTATGTGCCTCTTTCAGAGAGGTTTCCGCATTTACAACTTCAATGTTAGAGCCTACGCCTTGTTGATATTTGGACTTTGTAACTTTCACGACTTGCTGGGCAAGCTCCATATTTCGTTGCTGAATGGAAAGCGTTTCTAAGCTATTAAGCCAATTGGCTTCAGATTGTTTGGCTTGCAAACTGATACTTTGTTTGAGTTGCTCCGTGCCTAATTCCAATTTTTTGGCGGTTAGGCGTGATTGCTGATATTTGTATTTTTTCTGGAATCCATCAAAAATTGGAATCTGCAAATTTAAACCTGCCGAGCTGTAATCCGACCAGTTGTTAGACACATCGAACATACGCCCAAATTTAGGATTGGCCGTAACGTATCCGTAAGAAGCAAAGCCATAAAGTTTGGGATAATAGCCCGCCACGATGTTGCGCTGTTCTAACTGATTCAGTGCTTTTTGTGTATTTATTGTCTGAAATTCAATACGTTGTGTGTAGTCAATTTCATTATTTACAACTACTGTTTTATCCAAATTAGTTTTGTCGAGTTTCTCGGTAAGCACTAAATCTTTTGCAGACGGAAGTCCCATTTGGAAGGCCAATAATTCGCGACTCAACTGTACCAAACGCGCCGTTTTTTGCTGTTCAATTTTTATATTATTCAAAGAAACTTCAATTCTGTCCACGTCTATTTTTTCAACCAAACCGTTTTTTAGCATCGCTTTGGTTTGCTTGTACATGGAATCGAGACGTGCCAAATTTTTGTCTAAAAGTTGGCTTCTTTCTTCGGCTACCAACACGCTGTAATAGGCTTTACTTACGTTTTCGGCTACCGTAATTTTGGAAGCAGTAATGTTGCGTTCCGAAAGTTCGGTATAAGTTTTGGCCGCTTTCAATCCCACCAAATACGAACCATCAAAAATAAGTTGGTTGAGTGTGGCTGTGGCCGTACCGCTATTTTGTAACTGAAATATATTTGGGAATGTTACAACCCCATCATTAACCGTAAACGGAACGCCCATTTTATTCAAAAATGGACTGTTAGGCGTAAAGAAATTAGGCTGTAACTGGAAATGATGCGTCATTTTAGCTTCTGCGTTGATTTGCGGCAAGCCAATGCCGACAGTTTCTTTTACTTTGGCCTTTGCTATTGCATTATCTGTTTGGGCAGACTGCACCGACATGTTATTTTTTATAGCAAAATCAATCGCTTCTTTTAAAGAATAAGTGTTCGGCGTTTGTGCTTGGGCGCAATTTATTCCAACCCAAAACATCAACAAATAGCAAATAGTAATCCCTCTCATTAGAAAATTGTTGTCTCTTAGAAAAAATGCAATTAGGCGATTTTGTGGAAATAAACCAACCCGAAGGCCTGCAAATTGAATGTTAATTGGCCAAATTGCGTGCTTTGTTTTTTAATTCTTGTAAAGTTTCATAGCCTTTTGGCGAAAGCAAGCCATAAATAAAATGCTCCATCAGCTGCATGTGCACTTCCATGAGGTTGTAACGTGTTGGTGGAAAAATGTCTGGGTTGAAGGCCATCTGAATCATATCCAATCGTATATGTGAGATAATCGACACATTGATTTCTGCCCGATACAAACCCTCTTCAATACCGCGTCGGATATTGGAGCTAATATATTTTTCTATCACCGTTTCTTTGTGTGATAAATACAAATCCCAAGAGCTTTTGTGGTATTTCTGCAAATCGAACAGAACCGATGGATGCGTTCGCACAACGGTATTTCTCAGAAATTCGGATAAATTAAAGATTTCCTCGACGGCATTGGCTGCACCTCTACTAATAACTTGTAGGCATTCGGCATCGCTACACAAATGCTTTTTGCAACTCATAAAGACGATTTCGTCTTTATCCTCAAAAAATTGGTATATAGTTTTCTTAGAAATTCCCAAATGCTTGGCAATTTCGTCCATTGTAATACTCTTAATCCCGTAGCGCATGAATAGTTCCTCTGCGCCTCTCAATATTTTCTCCGTAGTCTCCAAATTCCAAACAAGTAAAAAAAACTTAATAATAGAACAAGCTATTTTTAAAGTAAGTGCGTTTGAATATGCAAAACTACGGAAACGAATTTTATATTCAAAAGTTTCTTGCTTGCATGAAAAAAGAAGTCACTTATTTTAGACTTCTTAGAATACTATAAAATAATATTATTTCTGGAGTTTAGTTCGTACCTGTGCGAGTTTGTCTTCCGCCTGAATATGTACATAAATACCTTCTAAGGCCATCAATGTATTTTTATTTTCGGGCTTGAGTCTGCTTGCTCTTTCTAAATATGGTAACGCTTTTTTGAACAAATCTGTACTCTGATTCAGAACTTTATCTAAGTCTAATAAATCAATATCGTAGCTTTGGTTATTGATTTGATCAACACCTTTGTTGTAAGAGATGATACCATAGTTGTAATTAGCCATGAAATTGGTGCTATCCAAGTCTAAGGCTTTTTTATAAGCATTTTGTGCTTTTTCAAGGTACATCATTTTCTGCACAGAGTCTTTGGCTGAGGCTCTTTCGCAAGCTGTGCCCAATACTAAATATAAGTCTAAGTTTTTACTGTCAGATTGTAGTGCTTTTTCTATACGCGTTACGGCTTCCTTGTTTTTTTGATTTTTCATTAACACGTTCACGTGTGTAATAGCCAGCGGCTTGTCTTTTGGATATTTCGCTGTTCCTTCTTCTAAGGTTTTGAGTGCTTCTGCTGATTTTTTTTCATTGTCATAAATATGACCTAAGAAATCATAGACTACGGCATCAGGGTATTTTAACTGGCGGCATTTTTCCAAATACTTTTTGGCTTGCGCCTCATTTTTTTCGTGATAGTACGAATATCCCAAATAAAAATACGCTGAATTATCCAGAGAATCGGTACTTAAAAGACTAACTTCTTTGATATACTCATCAAAAAAAGGAATGGCTTCTTTATATTTTTTGTCGTTAAAATTATCCGTTCCTTCGTTGTAGAGACTGGCTGTCAGGTACATGATAAGTTTAGCGCAATCAGATTTATATTCTGCTTTTGTATCTAAGCTAATAGATTTTGCAAATGCTTCAGACCCTGTTCTTCTGATAGAAAAATTATCGTCTTTCATGCCTTGTTTTTTGAATTTCTCTTTCAAAATCCAGCCTTTATAATACCAAGTTTTGGGATTATTGGCAGTTTCTGGGTGAACTGCTGCTACTTCAACAGCTTGCATGGCGTTGTCCAGTTCACCTTTTTGCATGAAGGCATGTGCCAAACTCAAACTTGTATTTTGTGCCTGAAGATTGGTTGTGCAGGTTAGGAAGATTAAAATGGTCGTAAATATTTTGTATTTCATACATTATATCTATATAGAACACAATAATGCGTTTATCTTATGCGAATGTATTAAATTAAAATTAAAATTAAATAATTTTTAGCATAAAAAAAGGTGGTTTACTACGAATGTAAGCCACCTTTCGGAAAATATTACTGTATTTGTTAAAACTTACGCTTTAATTTGATATTACCTTGAATAGGAGGGTTTGAAACATTGCCTGCATCATCACGGAATTTAGCATAAATAATACGAGGACCATCTTCATTTCCTTCCAAAACATAATTTGCTTTAGTTGGAGAATATGGTTCCCATTTAGCTCCAGTGAATGCAGCCGAACCTGAAATCATCATTTCTTTAGCACCATTTGCAGAGAATTTTAAATTAACTTTTTTCTCTTTGTTGTTGCTAAACTCTGCGCCGTCATCAATTACCAAAGTTCCTGGGATTGGAGCTGTGCGGTCAAGGCGAATAGAATCGCTTGCCGTAGCAGAGATATTTCCAGCTTGGTCTTTGAACTGAATATAAACAGACTTATTTCCGTCTCCTCCTTCTAATATGAGGGGTTTAGTTGTGATAAAAGTTTCCCAGCCTTGTAAGCCTGGAGGGAAGCTCGGATTCTGGCTAATACGCATTTGTGTGGCATCTTTCGCCGAAATTTTTAAGTTTACTTTCTTTTCTATCGAACGAGTATAAACGGAGTCGCTGTTAATAATAATCTTCGGTTCGGTAGGTGCTTTTCTGTCCATTTTAGTTTTGGCATTAGCTACCGCAGAAATGTTACCAGCTTTGTCTTTATATTTTACATAAACCGTTTTTTCACCGTCTTCGCCATCAAGTACCCAGTCTTTTTTTACTGGAGCAAAATGTTCCCAGCTTGCACCTGTGAATTTATCGTTATTGCTAACCATTACATATGCAGGGCTTTGATCAGCCGAAAGAGTTAGTTTTACTTTTTTATCTGCATTGATAATCCAAGGCGCATTATCTTCTATGATAATTTTCGGTGAGCTTGGCGCTATTTTATCAAATGTAATTTTGTCGAAGGCTAGTTTGCTTATATTTCCCGCTTTGTCTTTAAATAATGCGTAAATAGTTTTTTCCCCTTCATACATATCTAATTGATAATTAGATTCGGATGTATTGTACTTTTTCCAAGCTCCGCTATTGGTTGCTGGTTGATTTAAGTAAGATAATGGGTTGAGTGGAGTATTGCTCAATATCATAGTTTCTGCTTCTGTAACATCTATCTGAATATTTACTTTACCAGCAGGATTAGTTGTATAAGCAGAATCATTATCTATTACGAATTTATTAACGATAGGTGGCTTTGTATCTTGGATGATTTTATCAGAGAAAATCTCAGATTCATTGTCTGCACGATCTTTAAATTTGACATAGACTGTCTTTTCTCCGTCTTCTCCCTCTAATGTCCATTGATTTTTGATCGTCGTATAACCCTCCCAACTAGCACCTGCAAAATCAGGCTTGTTGCTAATCATCATCTGAAATGGCTCGCCTTTGGCTTCTAGCTTCAGATTAACTTTGTGTTGTGGGTTAATTGTATATTCTTTATTATCATCAATTTTTAAAAGACCATTTGTAGGGCCTTGTCTATCAAGGATAATTTTGGTTATTGCAGGGATTTTAGTACGGTTGCCTGCCTCGTCGCCAAAATAAACTTGAATTGTTTTCTCTCCGTCTTCTCCATCAAGTGTAATTTCTTTTACAGTTGCGTATGCTTCTACTCCTTCTACTTTTTTAGTAGCAACAGCAGGCGTAGTTGTTTTGCCTTTGTTTGTGCCAGTTTGTGGTGTTGTGGGTGCTACAAGAGCTGGAGGTGCAGCAGAACCTTGCACTACTATCATTTTTGTTGCACCAACGGAACTGATATTCAGCGTTATTTTTTTGTCTTTTGAATTACAAACAAGTCGGCTTATATCTTGCTTAACACCATTGCCAATAGCAATTTTTACCGAACCTATTGATGGTTCTTTAATATCTAAACGAATTGTATCTTGTACCGATTCTGAAATATTACCAGCCTCATCTTTGAATTGTGCATAAACTGTTCTCCGACCTTCTGGGGGGGTAGGTGGAGCTAAAACAAAATCTTTGCTTGGAGAGTAATTTTCAAAATTAGGATTTCCCGCAAAGTTTGGGCTATTAGAGATGCGCATTGTTTTGGCATCTTTTGCATTAATTTTGAGCTTTACACGCAAGGCGGGGTCGATGCAGTATTGTGCATCTTCATTGATGACAATGGAAAGGTCTGAAGGAGGTATTCTATCCAAAGTAATAGATGATGATATAGCTTCCGACTCGTTACCCGCTGGGTCTAAAAACTTCACGAAAACATTTTTTACGCCATCTTCTCCGTCAAGTACCCATGGCTTCATTTGTAAATAATGCTCCCAGTCTTTACCTGCAAAACTTGGTTCGTTGCTTACCATCATTTTGTAGCGTGTAGGATCTGGGCGTTGGAGGCTGATGATTAAGTTTACTTTTTTATCCTTATTAGTTGTAAACTTAGCCCCATTATCTATCTTAATAGACCCAAAAGCAGCTACAATTGCTCCCGAAGGTTTGCCTAGTGTTGTGGCTGGTGTAGCTGTTTTTTTTTGGTCGTTGGGTTTTTGTTGGGCTACTGCATGCTGCCAATTGCTTAGTAGCATCGTGCCCGAAAAGGCCAACATGATGAAAAATTGGGTAGAATTATAATGTTTCATATACCTGCTTTTGTAGAATTAGCGCATAATTATAGTCAGGAAAATACATCTTTTCCAAAAAATGACCGAAAATAAATAAGTGGTTATATATAATAATATTAAATTTCTGGCTTGTAATGCTGTTTTTAGGTCTTAATCTTTGATAAGAGATTATTTTTGACACATAAAGTACAAATATATTACATTTGTATTTCAAATGCAATATCAGTTGGTCGCGCCACTTTCCTTTAAGTATTTTATAATCAGTTTGGCTGTTTTTTCAGATGCGCCAGCCTGCCCTATTGTCTCTTTAATTTTTTTGTATTCAGTTAATTGCTGTGTTCTGGCAGGGCTTCCACTAAGCAATTTTTTTAACTCGGCAAGTAGGTTATTCGGGGTAAAGTCATCTTGAATAAGTTCTTTTACGACTTCTTTATCTGCAATTAGATTTACTAAAGAAATAAAACGGACTTTGATCAGGCTGCGAGCTATCCAATAGGTAATGACACTTCCTTTGTAACAAACTACTTGCGGTACTTCAAACAAGGCCGTTTCCAACGTCGCCGTACCTGATGTAACTAACGCAGCTTTAGCTTCTTGTAGTAGGTCATAAGTTTGGTCATAGACAATAGTAATGATGTTGCGACGGAATTGTTCGTAGTATTTTTTGGGAAAATTGGGTACGGCCGCCACTACAAACTGGTAATCTCCGAAGCTCGGAACAATGCTTACCATGTAGTGCAACATCTGCTCAATTTCTTGCTTGCGGCTGCCTGGCAAAATGGCAATAATCGGACGTTCGTCCAGTCCGTTTTCTTTCCTAAAATTCGGATTGGGTGAAAATGCAGCGACCGAATCGTTTATTGGATTGCCCACATAATCAACTTCGTAGTCAAATTTTTTGTAAAAATCTTTTTCAAAAGGCAAAATCACGAACATCTTATCCACATATTTTTTGATGTTGTTGGCTCTGCCCTGATTCCAAGCCCAGATTTTTGGAGAGATGTAATAATACGTGCGTATGCCTTGCGACTTGGTGAATTTGGCGACTTTCATGTTAAAACCAGCATAGTCCACCAAAATCACCACGTCGGGTTTGTAGGCCAAAATATCATCTTTGCAGAACTGCAACGCCTTTCGGATGGTGTTTAGGTTTTGGACTACTTCCAAAAATCCCATAAAAGCCATTTTCTCGTAGTGCATCGCGATTTCTGCGCCTGCTTGCTCGGAGAGTTCGCCGCCCCACGCACGCACTTGTGCGTTTGGGTCTTCTTGTTTAAGGCTTTTGATGAGGTTAGAAGCGTGCAAATCGCCTGATCGTTCGCCTGCAATGATGTAGTATTTCATTTAATGTTTGGGTTGTGTGATGGTGTATTGATTATTCGCCGTAGTATTCCACAAAATTGCGCGGAGTCTCGTCCAACACTAGTTTGTGCAATTGGGCATTTGGTGCGGCTGCGCTGATGGCTGGAGCTAATATTTTCCAGATTTCCATTACCAAAATCTCGCAACTGGCCATTTTGCCAATCATAAAATCCACGTCCATATTTAAGTTTTTATGGTCGAGTTTTTCGATTACCAACTCGTTAATCAATTTGCTAAGTACTTTTAAATCAATGACAAAACCTGTTTCTGGGTGCGGTACGCCTTTTACGTAAACCGTCAGTACAAAGTTGTGGCCGTGCCAGTTGTGGTTGGCGCAAGGGCCGAACATTTCGCGGTTTTTTTCTTCCGACCAGTTCGGGTTATATAATTTGTGAGCAGCATTAAAATGCTCTTTTCGGCAAACGTAAACCATTATTTTTGTATTCTTTTTTGTGTAATAAAGGAATGTTATCTAAAAACAAAAAATCTGATTTTCAGTGCTTCGCGGCAACCATTTTTTAGAAACTACTTTTCCTTTTCAGCAGCAAATATACAAAGAAAGGTATTCCCACAAAGGAAGTGATGATGCCAATCGGCAAACCCGCAGGCGGATATAACATTCTGGAAATTACGTCGCAGGCCATCAGGAACAGGCCGCCCGTCCAAGCCACCCAAAGGGCGTTGTATTTGCCATTTGCGCCCAACAAACTGCGTATAAAATGCGGAATAATTAAGCCAACAAATCCAATCGTTCCCGAAAAAGCCACCGCCAAGGCTGTGAGCAGCGTGGCTGAAATTAAAATAATACGCCGTAGTTGCCTAACCGACAAACCTAAATGCCCTGCCCTACTCTGCCCCAGCATGAGTACAAACAAATGTTTTTGGTAAATAATAAATAAAACAATGCTTACTGCCAGCGCAATTGCCAACGAAGGAAGATACGACCAACGCGCATTTTCAAAACTGCCCATTGTCCAGTAAATAATGTTACGGATTTTTCCATCGCTATCCGAAAGGTAAGAAATCAGACTAATAAAGGAGTTGGCCAAGGCCGAAATGGTGATACCTGCCAAAAGTAATTGGCTGACAGATTGATGATTGCGAGCAATAGCCACCACCAAAAGTGTTACGCCCAAAGCTCCCACAAAGGCCGCCAAAATAGGCAAATAAAGCCCTGCAAAGCTCATGGGAATAGCTCCCAAGTAAGCAATGTTTATACCCAAGGACGCGCCTGACGATGCGCCCAATGTATAAGAATCGGTCAGGGGATTGTTAATAAGAATTTGGAGTAAATAGCCGCTCAAAGCCAGCGTACCACCCGAAAGCAAAGCCATGAGCATACGCGGCAACCGCAGTTCGATGATGGCCAATTGTGCCGAGTCGGTGCTGTCGTAGTGCTGCACAATCTGCCAAAGCGTACGAAAATCCGTACTAAAACTTCCGACATGAAGCCCCACATACAGCACCGCCAGCGTAGCTACGGCCAGCAGCATAAAAAAATATAATGATTTGATTTTCAATAAAATAAAAATATCAGTTAGCCATCATTTTTTGAAAACAAGCCCAAGCCTTGCCGCTTTCCAGTGCCTCGCGGCTTTGCGATAGTGCTTCTTCAAACGAGATGTTTTTGTCTGATGCCGTATAAAGTGCCGCCGCCGCATTGGCTTCTACTGCCGCTTTTTGGGCGGGTGTGGCCTTGTTTTGTAGCACATTGAGCATAATGTCCGCCGACTCTTTTACGGTAGCCCCGCCCGCCAACTCATTGGCATTGAGCAGGTCAAACCCCAACGATTCGGGCGAAATAATTTGCTCTTCGGTGGCGCGAATGAGTTTGAAATCGCCTGTGAGCGAAATTTCATCGTAGCCGTCCAAACCATACACAATCCCGAATTGCTTGTCTGTTTGTTGGTACAAATATGCGTATAGTCGCGCTAATTCTAAGCTAAAAACGCCCACAAATTGTTTGCGCGGCTTGGCAGGATTTACCATTGGGCCAAGCATATTGAAAAAAGTTTTTACCCCTAATTCTTTCCGAATCGGCGCAACGTTTTTCATGGTTGGGTGAAAAAGTGGCGCGTGTAGAAAGCAAATGCCTGCTTCGTCCATGTTGTGGCGCAACTTGTCCGTGTCGTTGGTAAACTGATGCCCCAAAAATTCCATCACCGTAGAAGACCCACAAGCCGACGAAACGCCATAGTTGCCGTGTTTGGCTACGCGTTGGCCTGCGGCAGCAATCACAAAAGAAGAAGTTGTGGAAATGTTGAAAGTGTCTTTGCCGTCGCCGCCAGTGCCACACACGTCCATTGGGTCGTATTCGGAAAGCTCCACGGGCAAACACAAATCCAGCATGGCGGCTCTGAAACCTTCCAATTCCTCAACCGTAATGTTACGCATCATGTACACGGTCATAAAAGCGGCCATTTGAGAGGCGTTGAACTCGCCACGCCCCATGCGCGTCAGTACGTCTTGTGCCTGCTCGCGCGAAAGGCTTTTATATCCAAAAAGATAATTGAGAATAGCTTTCATAAGTTTTGTTATTGGGGGTTAGGGTAAAGATTTTAGAAAAGCCAAATACTTTGTTATAAAAATACCGAATGTTTCAAATGTAGCAAAAAACCAATAACACAGCCATTATTCCCTCAATAAAAAAGTCTGCCGAAATTGCCGACAGACTTTTTACATAGTGGAGAATTATTGAGAATTTATAACGAAAATACTATTTACTCTGTACCAGAAATTTAGCAAAATCGAAAACCGTATCTAAAGCGTTGTGTCCCATCAGGTCAAACGAAAGATTTACTGCTTTTTCGATGGCCGCATCGGTTTGTTCAAAATTGGTAGAATTGTCTTTTACCCAAAAATTTAGCACAAAAAGCAGTTGCAACCAAAGCGCATCGGCGTATTTGTCGGCCAGAAAAGCACGTTTTTGTACTTCGCCGCTTTCTACGCCTGTATTGACGATTTCCTGCACGTAGGCCACAAAACGTTTTTTGAAACCTAAATCTTTGGTAATAAGCAAGTTTTGGGAGTCAAGCAAATGCGTAACATAGCTGCGGCGCGTTTTGAGACTTTCTATCCAAGTAAAGTAAAAGGCCAGCAGTTTTTCGCGTGCGCCATATTGTTGGTACTGCGCATCGCCTTCCAAGCGCGTGAGGGTGGTCTGAAACAAATCTGCCCAAACGCTGTTTTCGATGGCCTCGAAAGTGGCAAATTCTGTGTAAAAATCAGCCTCCGAAATGCCCAATTGCTTGGCAAAAGCGTACACCGAAGCGGGGCGTTGGCCGTTGGTGAGTATGAAGTCAATGTAATTGTCACGGATTTTGTCGCGTAGGGAAGTTTCCTCTGCGGCGGCGGCTTTTTTGCTCATAATCAAATATTTATGTTGTTGATAAAAAACCTTTTGGCAACGAAGGCCTTTGTTTGTGCCTTTTTATTACCAACGGAAAATTTACGAAAAAGTTTTGGTAGCCAACAATTTATTATGTTACTAATGCTATTTTTAGCGGATAAGCGGCAGCGTTTGGCCTGAAGCCTTATTCTTTAGCATTAAAAATGTATCCTTTGTGCAAACTTTGGCATCAAGGTTGTAACTTTGCCCACCGTTCGCGGGACTACTGCTAAGACATTGTATTTCATTTTATAAAAAATATCGCATGAATTATTTGGGGCGTGGGCTGGGCGTAATGCTGTTGGCTGTGGCTTTTGGGGCGTGTAACGAACACAAAACCAAGCAATTAGATGAAATTAAAATTTATACGGGGCCTGTGGCTATTGCCGAAAATGTAGAAACGGTGTATTCGGATTCGGCGCGTCTCAAACTTATTGTGAAAGCTCCGTTGCAAACCGAGTTTCAGACAGGCGACCGCGAGTTTAACAAAGGTATCGAAATAGATTTTTTTGACCCAAAAGGTGTGGAAACTACCCATTTAACGGCCAATTATGCCCGCTACGACAAGCAAGCAGGTATTTATTTTGCCACAGGAAATGTAGTTGTGGAAAACTTTGTGGAAAAGCAAAAACTTGAAAGTGAAGAGCTTAAATTCAACCACATCGAAAAACGTATTTATACGGATAAGTTCGTGAGAATCACCACACAACTCGATATTTTGACGGGTACAGGCCTTACAGCTGCACAGGATTTTAGCAGCTACAAAATCCTCAAGCCTGAGGCGGTTATTTCTCGTTAATCCACAAAGTTATCCACATTGTTGGCTGTTGTGCATAAACTGTGGGTTTTTATTTCAGAAAAATTAGACACGCTTAGTTTTTATTTTATGTATTGGCACAAAACCAATATTTTGATCAAACGCTTTTGGCCAGAATTTGCTTGGGACGTACCCGCTGCTCCACCCAAAACTATTTACTTAACTTTTGACGATGGCCCCATTCCTGAAGTAACGGATTTTGTGTTGGAAGAACTGGCCAAACACAAGGCAAAAGCTACGTTTTTTTGTGTCGGGCACAACATCGAAAAACACCCAGACGTGTTTGGGCGTGTGTTGGCGCAAGGCCACAAGGTTGGCAATCATACGTTTAACCACCTCAACGGCTGGAAAACGGAAGAAGAAACTTATCTGGAAAATATAGAGGCTTGTCAAAAACAAATGGAAGCACAAGCTTCTGAACCACAATATTTTAGTCAAGGTAAAAAACTTTTTAGACCACCTTATGGTCGCCTTACCAACTTGCAGGCGCAAGCACTCAAACCCTATTATCGCCTGATTATGTGGGACGTGCTCACGGCGGATTTTGACCAAACCTTGTCCGAAGAAAAATGCTTGCGCAACGCCATTCGTTATACGCAATGCGGCTCAATTGTCGTTTTTCATGATAGCCTGAAAGCCGAACGAAATTTGCGTTACGTGTTGCCGCGCTATCTCAAATACTTTGGGCGTGCGGGTTGGCGTTTTGAAACTTTATAATTGATTACTGAAAATGAAAGTATTGCGTTATGGGTGGCCTGCCTTTGGGTGGGCTATTTTTGTTTTACGAATGACGCTGGCCGCGCCCAGTGGCTTGTCCCGTTTTGGTTGGTTAGTGGCTATTCCGAATGTGGATAAGTTCGTACATATCTTTTTGTTTGGCGGACAAACATGGTGGTTGGCTTGGGCTTTTTTGAAAATGAACGCGCAGAAATACGGTTTTTGGAGTGTAGGTCTGTCAGTGGTGTTCGGGATTTTGATAGAAATAATTCAGCCCTCGTTTGGGCGCAGTGCTGATATTTGGGATGCCTTGGCCGATGGCGTTGGTGCGGGCATCGCCTTTTTTTTATTTACCCAAATATTTTCAAAAAAAACAGTCAAATAGTATATTGGGCTATATTCTTTCAAACCACCTCTACGTTTAGAGGTAAGCTATATACTAAATCTATTTGTTTATGAAGAAACTTGGACTAATTCTGCTCTTCTTGCTTGGGTGGCTGAGTAATGCGAGGGCTACACATATTGTGGGTGGAGAGTTTGAACTCGTGCACCTGACAGGTAGCAGTTATCAACTCACCATGAATCTCTATTTTGATGCGATTAATGGTAGTGCGGGAGCAAAAGACCCCAATGCAACCGTATTTATCTTTCGCAAGTCGGATAATGTGTTTATGGAAAGTCATATGCTTAATAAACTTGCCGCAGAACCTTTTGTGGCCTATACAAACCCCGAATGTGCCTCGAATGCCACTTCTTTGAGTACACAAATATTAAAGTATCGAAAAACGATTTCTTTGCCTGCGACTACTTATAACAGTGCTGATGGTTACTACGTCATTTGGCAGCGTTGTTGCCGAAACAATACCATTACTAATATTCAGAGTTCTGGAGCGGCTGGCCAAGTTTTTTATATGGAATTTCCGCCTGTAACCAAAAATGGCCTTGCTTTTATTAATTCCTCTCCTACTTTGTTTCCGCCTCTTAGCGATTATGCTTGTGTCAATGAAGACTTCTCTTTTAGTTTTGCAGGGTCTGACCCCGACGGCGATTCTTTGGTGTATAGCATGATTACGCCACTTAATGGGTATAGTTCTGCTTTAGATCCCGCTCCTAATACGCCCGATCCCGCCCCTTATTCAAATGTAAGTTGGGCTGGCGGATACAGTGCAACTAATGCCCTGAATAGCCAGCCCAATCCATTAAGTATTCATCCCGTAACAGGATTGCTTACTGTGCGTCCTACATCGTTGGGGCTTTTTGTCTTTTCGATTTTGTGCCAAGAATATCGTAACGGTGTCTATATTGGTCAGGTACGCCGTGATTATCAATTGCTTGTAAAGGATTGTTTGCCTAATAATTCTCCTTCCGTACAAATCAAGAATCCTGCGACGGGTGGTTTTTATACCAATGGCGATACTATAGAGATAAAAGCAACTGACAGTCATTGTTTTAGTTTCTCGGTTAAAGATATGCCTTTGGGGTCGGACGTGAGCCAGTCCATGAAAATAAAAGCGACTCCCGTAAACTTTGTGGCAAGTCAATATCCTTTTAGCCTTACCGCTACTTCGGGTACTACTACGCAAACGAAAGATAGTATTACGACTTCCATTTGTTTTGGACCTTGTAGCTTTACCACCCAGACCGACTCTTTATTCAAAATAGATATTACGGCCACCGACGACGGTTGCAGTATCCCCAAATCTACTACCCTACGTTTGGTATTTAAAATAGAACCCACTCCCAATACCGCTCCAACCCTCAAACTCCAAACCAGCGGCAACGCCGTAAGAACCAATCGCCGCGATACGGTTCATGTAACGGCTGGACAAGCTTTTTCGGCTAATATTCGGGGCACAGATACCGAAAATGATTATTTAGTGTTGCGTTCTAACATTGTAAAATGGAACAGTACCAACGGTACGCTTTCTTTACCTACCCGAAATTTGCGAAAAGACTCCGTGGCTTCCACTTTCTCATTACAAACCAATTGCGCGGCTTCGGCTGATAGCCCTTTTATTTTTGATTTTATCTTATCCGATAGTAGTTGTGTGGCCATACACAATGACACACTTACACTGGTGGTGATCGTCAAGGAAAAACCAAATGATCAACCGACCCTCTTGGTCAATAATATGACGAACAAGAATGTTTCGGTTACTGTTATTGCTGGCCAAACCCAAACCATTAGTTTGACAGGCACTGACCCGAACGGGACAAATATACTCACACTGAGTTATTTGGAGGCGGCAGATTTAATCCTGAAAAATAATATTGCCTTTACTCCTATTTCGGCCACACAACCCGTTTCGGCTAATATTATTTGGGCACCTGCCTGTAACTACAAAGGCGATACACTCTTTACGATTCCTTTTGTTGTTACCGACGACGGTTGCCCAACCCCCAAAGCGGATACCACTTGGATTACCTTCCATGTGTTGTACACTCCGAATACTGCCCCTTCTGTACAGATTGATTATGTTAGGGTAAATGATGCAATTAGCATTTCCAATTCCGTATCGGCCATTCCTACCCAAAAAGTAACGATTGGCTTGTCGGGCATTGATCGAGAAAGAGATAATCTTACCATACGCGGTTGGATCGATGATAGTACTTCTTTTGACGCGCTCGGTGCGACACTTACCCAAAATGGCAGCCAAAGCGGGCAGCTTACCGCTACCCTCGAATGGCCAATTACTTGTGCTTTGGTACGCGACAATCCCTATCAAATCAGGTTTGAGTTAGTGGACAATGGCTGCCCAAATTTGTCTGTTATGGATTCGTCGGTTTTTGTAACGGTGAAAGACTCTGCCGACCGCGATTTTACGCACTATAACGTTACCACCCCCAACGGCGACACCAAAAACGATGTATTCCGTTTGCCCGACTTGCCACCCGACAACTGTATAAATCAGTTCGTCAGTGTTGAAATTTATAATCGTTGGGGCAAAAGAGTTTTCCGAGATACCAAACGCGATTTTGCTTGGAATGCCAAACCCGTTCCCGCAGGCACGTATTTTTATGCCATCAAATACACCAACAAATCTTATAGAGGTTGGGTTGATGTATTGCCGTAGTTCTGTTTGCTAATAAAATAAAAACAACCCCTATAGTGTCGAGAAAGACCATAGGGGTTGTTTTTTTGTTCAACTTCTGCTCTGTAGAAAGTCCTCCCCTTGGGGAGGATTTAGGAGGGGTTTGAATATTAAATACGGACAGCAGTCAGTATCCAATCGTTACTTTAATAAAAAAAGGCTTCCCTTTTAGCAAGAGAAGCCTTTGTATGGGTTAATTCGTTCCGTGTTTGCCTATTACGTTCGGGTAATTGGCCGAAATGGACTCATAGATAATATCTTGAATTTTCGGGCGAATATTGCCGCTAATCAGTTTCACATTTTCGGCATCTGGATATACCCTATTAGACAAGAAGATGAACACCAAACCATGGTCGGGGTCTGCCCACGCCGCCGTACCCGTAAAACCTGTATGTCCGAACGTAGAAGCCGAAGCCATTTTCGACACAGGCCCACCACCGCGCGGCAAAGGTTTGTCCCAACCCAGCCCGCGTCTATTGCGGTCAAAGAATTTTTTGGTAAAAACAGGCATCACCGACGGCGCAAAATACTGAATACCTCCATAATAGCCCGCTTGCATATTCATTTGCATCAATACCGCCAAATCATGCGCGTTACTAAAAAGTCCCGCATGACCAGCCACACCCCCAAACATTGCCGCGCCTTGGTCGTGTACCGTACCTTGTATGAGTTTACCTCTGAACAGCACATCTTTTTCTGTGGGGGCAATCATCGTAGCAGGAAATTTTTCCAATGGTTTAAACGTCATAGTTGCCAACCCCAACGGGTCGTAAAATGTTTGGGCATTAAACTTGTCTATGGGCATATCCAGCAGCTTTTCAGCCACACGCTTCATAATGTAAAAGCCCAAATCGCTGTATTTGTAATCATAAACACCGCGTTTGTTTTTTTCCAGCAAATCCGATTTGATAGTCCATATCCAAAGTGAATCTTCCATGGTTTTCATCGAAAAAATACCGGGGGCAACTTCGTTGGTAAACCAATTGTCTTTGCTGTTGCAGTAATACACTTCGCTCACCGACACCGACTTTATGGTTTTTTTCCAATACGGAATATAGGGCTGCAAACCCGCCTGATGCGTCAGAATATCACTAATCACAAGGCTTTCTTTGTTCGTGCCTACCAGCTCAGGCAAATAATCAGAGGCTTTGGCCATAATGTCCAGCTTGCCACGTTCGTACAAATACATGACCGCCTGCAACGTGGAAGCTACTTTCGTAATAGAGGCAATGTCATAAATCGTGCTGTCGCTTACGGCGGCTTGTGTCGTGTCGTAAGTCAAATAACCAAATGATTTATCATACACCACTACGCCATCTTTGGCCACTAATACCTGACAACCGGGTGTAGCTTTTTGCTTAATAATCAGGTTGGCGAGGCTATCAATACGCGCCAAAATATCGCCATTCATCTGTACTTCTTCGGGGTAGCCGTAGCGCAAACGGTTCAGGGCTAAAGTTGGCAAACCTGTTCCTAATTTCATGTTAGGCGC
The DNA here is from genome assembly GCF_900112255.1 of Flexibacter flexilis DSM 6793. Classification (NCBI taxonomy): domain Bacteria; kingdom Pseudomonadati; phylum Bacteroidota; class Cytophagia; order Cytophagales; family Flexibacteraceae; genus Flexibacter; species Flexibacter flexilis. The sequence continues at coordinate 225,365 of NZ_FOLE01000007.1, read as the reverse complement.
AACGGTTACGGGCAAAGTAGCTTCCGATTCGATAGCTCCGAACAGCACTTGAGGCGTTACGGCATGTGTGTATTTGTTGTCTTCATAAGCACAAACCACCGCAGGAAAATCCTTGAAGTTGCGTAAGCTGTATGGGTTACCAAATACCACTACTACTACATTGTGTTTTTCTTGTAGCTTTTTCAAGAAAGCCACTGCCGTGTCGCTGATGCCGTAGTTTCTGGACGATGAGCCATTGATTTTATGGAAACTCACGATAATCGTGCGGCGTTTGCCTTTAAAACGACTGGCCAACGTATCAAAATCTTTGCTGCGGCCAGTAGTATGAAAATGTTCAAAAGGCGCATAGTTGCTCAACATCTTTTGGAACGTGTTGGTTTTGTCTGCACCAATCGCCAACGAAGTAAAGCGTGTGGTATCTAAAGTCTTAAATGGCAACCATTTGTAATCGTTTTTGGTAATGGTAACCGCTTTGCCGTAAAGTTCTTGTACGAGAGCCTCAGACTGCGCCATGTGCAAATCTTTGTAAAGATTGCTTTGCTCAATAGGTTGGTATTTGTTCAGGCCAGCCCAATATTTGGCCGCCAAAATTTTCTTTACGCGTTTTTCAATTTCTTTCCCCTGAATGTCGCGGCCTTTCACGGCTTTTTCTATTTGGTTAATGGCCTCTGGCACATCTTCCGCGAATAATAACACGTCATTGCCAGCCAACAATGCTTTTACATCTACTTCACCGGGTTTGTAATAGCTACTTACACCTTTCATGTTGAGGGCATCGGTAAAAATCAAACCTTTAAAGCCCAGTTGTTTTTTGAGAATATTGGTAACGATATTTTTGGAAAGCGTAGCGGCGCGGTTGTTCGCTTTGTCGTAAGCGGGTACGTGCAAATGCCCAACCATAATGCTTTTTACACTATCAGCGATTAGTCTTTTGAATGGGAAAAGTTCTACCTCGTCGAGGCGTTCTTTAGAATGTTTGATAACAGGCAAAGAAATATGCGAGTCTGCGTCGGTGTCTCCATGCCCAGGGAAGTGTTTGGCGTTGGCCATTACACCATAGTTTTGCAACCCACGCATATAAGCCGAACCTTTGGCGGCCACCAATTCTTTACTTTCGCCAAAAGAACGCATGCCGATAACTGGGTTATTCGGGTTGCTGTTCACGTCCACCACTGGCGCAAAATTGACATGTACGCCCATGCGTTTGCATTGGCGAGCAATTTCGGCACCCATTTTGAAAATATAGGCGTTGTCGGCGATAGCACCGAGCGTCATTTGTCTCGGGAAGCTAATGGTACTGTCCAAGCGCATCGCCAAACCCCATTCCGCGTCCATGCCGATAAGCATTGGCACTTTGGCTTGTGCTTGCAAGTCGTTGGTCATGCGAGCTTGTCGCATAGGGCCACCCTGAAAAAAGATGAGGCCGCCTATGTTGTATTCGGTAACAAGTTTGCTTAATTCTTGTTTGTGCGCTGCATCTTTGTTGGAATAGGCCGCCACCATAAACAATTGCCCCAAGCGTTGGCGCGGGGTCAAACTATTATAGACACTGTCCACCCACTCGTGTTGCGACAGTCCCGAAGATGTCGTGTGGGCGGGAAGTGTGGCCGATAATCCTACGATAATGGCACTGGCAATGATCCATTTCTTTAACATGACCAATATAGAATACGCAAAACCTTTAGCAAAAAGGCTGCAAGTGAACACCAAAACTTACTCAGAATATACAATAGAGTCGCAATGAAAATAGGGCTGCAAATATACGCAACAATTATTGGTAAACAGTGAATGTAACCAAACTAATTATTTTTATTACATGAAATTTTATTGTGATAGGCAGGTTTTGTATGTATAAAACGTGTCGGATAGGCCGAAGCGTATAACCGAAGCCTTTGAATCATAAAAAACAAACGCCTACCAAGTTTTTTTGACTTAATAGGCGTTTGTTGATTGTCTTTTCTGTTGGGTGGGCCCACTTGGGATCGAACCAAGGACCCCCTGATTATGAGTCAGGTGCTCTAACCGTCTGAGCTATAGGCCCGAAATCGCTTGTACCACGATTTGAGGCTGCAAAAATATTGTTTTTTTTATTTAAGCCAAAAAATTAAGGATAAAATTTTTATTTTAATTGAAAAAATTAAACTCTGTCCTCAATAAGCAAATAAACAAAAGTGATATTAAGCAATTGATAACCAACTTCTCCGTAGGTAAAAACGCCCGTAAATCCTTTGATGGGTTTGCCTTCCAAACCAAAGTTGAGGTAATTGTACAAGCAGCTATAAGAATACACGATTTCTTTGTCGGCATCTTTGGACAACTGTTCAAAAAAGGCTTTTTGGTAATTTTCGGCAGACTTTTGTGCGAGCTTATAAACAGTATCTTTAAAAACAGGTGCGGCAAACATGGCTTGTTTGGCCGCGTCGTTGCGAATCAGGCCGATGTTAATGGAAGCACCACTATAGTCGGTAATGAGAGGACTAAGCCAACGGTTGCCGCTTTCCATGTACTCAAACAAATTTTGCTTTTGGCCATTTACGAGGCAGTCGGCGTGCGCAAATCCGTCTTCTTCAAAAACGATCTCGTCGCTGCTCTCGTCTGCTTCGTAGATATTAATGATTTCGATGCGCCCGATTTTATTGTCTGGAAGTTGTAAATGCAATGTTACGGCTTTGTCGGTGAAGCGTTCGCCGCCTGCGTAAGTCGTGGCAGGCACTACCCCTACTTTGTCGAAGTCCGTACCACTCACCCAACCCATGAGCGGATTGATGTACTGGTTTTCAAATTCTGGGGCATGCAACCCGAAAGTTAGATGTACGGGCGTAAAAGCTGGCATAATTGTAAGAATAATGCCATTGTCAAAACCGTCTTTGGTTACTTGGCTAATGCTGTTTTCGTCGTAAATGGCAAATTTGCTGCTGACAGCCAATGGCGTGAAATCTTTCACGTACAAAAGTTCGTTGGTTTGTTTGCCGCCGTCGGCATCAAGCAAATAAGGATTTGAGCCGCCAATCCATTGGCCTTTCGGTAGTTGAGCCAAAAGTACGTCTGCGCCCGCGATTACAAGCAAACGTCCTTCTTCGATTAGCTTTTTTGTAGATTCTAATGTGTGTAGCTTGTTGTCTGTCATTACCTACCAAGTTTTAAAAATTTGTTTGAAATCAGTTTGTACGGCCAAAACGTATTTAGAACAAAGTTCATAAATGCGATCTACGGCATCATCCATCGTTATTTTTTTGTTCTTGATGTCTTTTTGCACCTGCGTGAGTTGCATCTGAAGTACAAAGTTGGAATAACGATAGTTGATTTCTCCCGAAATCATTTGTTGCCACTCTTGGCGGTTTTTGGGTGGTAATGTTACAGATGAAGCTGCCATGATATAAAATGTTTATTCTTTTGGTAAGAAAAAAATGTTTTTTACATATATACTGTACGTTTTTCAAATGTAACAAGTTCTATGCTTTTTTTGCTACAAAAAATACACGAAATCTTACTATATAAGTTTTAAAGGGTTGTTTTCTAATTACGAATGGCGCATTAAGGAAATATTAAAAAAGCGATGCGTTTTCTGAAAACACATCGCTTTTAGGGGATAATATTGTTTTTTTATTAAATGGTCATGGTTTTAAAAACCGAGTGAGTTGTAATGTTTGCGCGTAACTCGTTGAGCATCGAATAAAGTCCAAAATATGTACGATTTATGTACAAGGCATCTTTAGAACCGCGTGCCACTTTTTGTTCTTTTATTTCTTTCATGCGCGAGAGGTTTTCGCCGTATTCGTAAATGCTATTGAAATACTCGTCGTCGGCAAAATCAAACGTATCGGTGTGAAATGGTCGGCCTAATAGGTTGCACATTTCTACAAAAATATCAAAAAACAACGCCTTTTCGCGCGGTTCATCGTTCGGATACAAAAATTGCAAGTCATAGAACAGTTGCAAAATTTTGTCTTTGTCCTCTAAGTTGCGCGGATTGAGCAAGGCAAAATGTTTGTGATAAAACCATTCAGGAATTTCTTTCACACAACCAAAATCAATGATTCCGACTGTTCCGTCGGGGCGTATCAGAAAATTGCCAGGGTGCGGGTCGGCGTGCAGTTGGCGCAACGTATGGATTTGATATTCATAAAAATCCCAAAGCGTTTGCCCCACACGGTTGCGAATTTCTTGCGTTGGGTTGGTGGCCAAAAACTCTTTGAGGTGCATTCCGTCGAGCCAATCCATCGTAATAATGCGTTTGCTCGAAAGTTCGGGGTAGTATTTGGGAAAAATCAGCCCTTCAATGGCTTGGCTGCAAGCCTCCGAAATTTCCGTGCCGCGTCGCACTTCCAGTTCGTAATCTGTTTCTTCCAATAGCTTGGTTTCCACCTCTTCCATGTAGCGGTTAATGTCTGCTTCGTTGAGACCGACGAGCCGCACGGCTACGGGTTTTACCATTTTCAAATCCGCGCTAATGCTGTTGGCCACCCCAGGGTACTGGATTTTGACGGCCAGTTTTTTGCCTTTGAGCGTGGCTTCGTGCACTTGGCCGATAGAGGCGGCGTTGCTGGCTTTCAGGTTGAAAGTGTCGTAAAGTTCGGCGGGAGATTTGCCAAAATATTCCTGAAAAGTCTTGACAACCAAGGGCCCCGACAAAGGCGGTGCGCTGTATTGCGACATTTGGAATTTGTCGGAATAAGCTCTCGGCAACAGGTTTTTGTCCATGCTCATCATTTGCGCGACTTTCAGCGCACTGCCTTTCAGCTCGCTGAGCGACTCATAAATGTCTGCGGCATTGTCTTTGTGCAACTCCTCGCGACTGAGGTCGGGGTTCATCGCTTTTTTTGCATAATGTTTTATATAATTTCCACCGATTTTTACGCCTGTGGCCACAAACTTGGTGGCGCGTTCTACTTTGTTGGTGGGTATGCGAGATTGGTCTTTCATAATCTGCAATCTTTTTCGTAAAGAATTATTTGCTGTTCAGATACTTACCCAATTTTTTGGGAATAATGTGTATCTGCTTTGTAATAACGTAAGACGGATGTTTTTTGTTAAAAACTTTCTGTAAAAATATTTGGCCGTATCTTCGGGGCAGGAACTGAACGGGTTGGTTCGGTGGTTTGGAAAAAGCAATCAAAGTCAGAAACAGCAATAACAATGAATATCAATCCAGCGTGGGCAGACGGCCTCAATGTTGCTTCCAAGATTACGTGGAAACGCGCCGCCAATGCGTTGGGCGTGTTGGCAAGTTATTTTGTGGCCAAATGGCGCAAAAAGCCCGTACACTGGGGAATGCCTGTGAGCATTGCTTTTGAGCCAACAACTTCCTGCAATTTGCGTTGTCCCGAATGCCCCAGCGGCTTGCGGTCTTTTTCGCGCCCAACGGGAATGTTGCCGAAAGATTTGTTTACGCAAACCATTGACCAACTGAAAGATAAGTTGTTGTACCTGACTTTTTATTTTCAGGGCGAACCGTATCTGCACCCCGATTTTTTGGAAATGGTGCGCTATGCTTCCGCCCAAAAAATTTATACAGCCACTTCCACCAACGGCCATTTTTTGACTGATGCCGCCGCACGCCGCACCGTGGAATCGGGTTTGGATCGCCTCATTATTTCCATCGATGGCACTACGCAAGAAACTTACCAATCGTACCGCGTGGGTGGGAAGCTGGAAAAAGTGTTGGAAGGAACGCGCAATATTATTCGTTGGAAAAAAGAACTCAAATCCGCCAAACCTTATATTGTTTTTCAATTTTTGGTAGTAAAACCCAACGAGCACCAAATCGACGAAGTAAAGCAGTTGGCCAAAGAATTGGGCGTGGATAGCGTTGGGTTCAAAACCGCGCAGATTTATGACTACGAAAACGGTTCGCCGCTGATTCCGAGCATAGACCGATACAGCCGTTACCGCGCCAACACGGACGGGACATTTTCCATCAAAAACCAATTGCTCAATCATTGTTGGAAAATGTGGCATTCGTGCGTCATCACTTGGGACGGGTTGGTTGTGCCTTGCTGTTTCGACAAAGATGCCGAACATCGTTTGGGTAGCGTGCAGGAGCAATCTTTCAAAGAAATTTGGCAAGGAGAAGGTTATCAACGTTTTAGAACTACGCTTTTGCGCTCACGTTCGGAAATTGAAATGTGCAAAAACTGCACAGAAGGAACGCAAGTTTGGGCTTAATTTAATCGTGGCTTTTTTTGGGTATTTTGTGTTTTGGGGAAATTCTCTCGTAGCCTCGTCATGCCCCTTTAAGCCTGATTTTTACCAATCAAGCCGCAAAATCAAGTCTTCTTTTATTCATAATGACCGATGGTTTACAAACAAGGCTTTGTTTACAAACACGAGTTGTATGTTACAACAAACATTTCGGCTATATATAAAATCCTGATTTTTTATATTGAAATTATTTTCCTAAGTCTTTGTATTTATTTAGACTAATTCTAAAATACTTTTCAAATTGCTTGTTTAGATTTAGTCTAAATAATAATATTGCAGCCGATTTGAGAAATTACTTTTACCAACTATCAATATTTCTATTATGAACAAACTCATACTCAGTATTTTGTCTGTGTTGTTGTGCGCTTCCGTCGCCATTGCACAAACAGGCAACATCAAAGGAACGGTACAAACTACCGACGGCAAAGCCGCCCAATTCGTGAACGTAGCCATCAAAGGCACAGCACATGGTGCCATTGTGGGCAGCAAAGGCCAGTTTGAAATTAAGAATATACCTGCGGGTGTGCATACGCTCATAGCCTCATTTGTTGGCCTAGATACGAAAGAAACTTCTGTGAGCGTAGAAGCTGGCCAAACCGTCGAGCTACCTACCATTGTGTTGAGCGAAAATGCGCAGCAACTTTCCGAAATTTTGATTAAAGGACAGAAAATCAACAAGTTTACACGCGAAAGCAGCAATACAGTTGCCAAGTTGCCGCTCAAAAACATTGAGAACCCGCAAGTGTATAACAGCATTTCACATGAATTGCTGAAAGACCAAGTGATTACTAATCTTAATGACGCGCTTAAAAATGCAACAGGCGTGATGCGTTTGTGGGAGTCAACGGGTCGCGGTACGGACGGTGCAGAATATTATGCTATGCGCGGCTTTTCGGTACAGCCAACCCTAACCAATGGCGTGGCAGCAATCAACAACGGCGGCCTTGATCCCGCCAACGTGGAAACTATCGAAGTGGTAAAAGGCCCGTCGGGAGCACTTTACGGAAGTAGCCTTATTTCGTATGGCGGTTTGATTAATGTGGTTACGAAAAAACCAACCGACAATTTCAGAGGCGAAATCAATTATATCACAGGTTCTTATGGCCTCAATCGCCTTACGGCAGACATCAATACGCCTTTGGACACGGCTAAAAAAGCATTGTTACGCATCAATTCGGCGTATCATTACACCAACAGTTTTCAAGATGCAGGTTTTACCAAATCGTTTTTTGTAGCACCTTCATTCGCGTACAAGGCTTCGGACAAACTAACATTTCACATCAATACGGAGCTTTTGAGTAAAGAGTCGGCCAATGCGCCAATGGTGTTTTTGAATCGTAACATGCCACTCAAATACAACAGCATGGATGTTTTTGAGAAAAATTACAAAAACTCATTCACTACAAACAACTTATCTATCAAAAATCCGACATACAGCATTCAGGCGCAAGCACATTATAAATTGTCGGAGCAATGGACATCGCAAAGTATTCTTTCTCGCAGCAATACCCAAACCAATGGATATTATTCGTATCTAGGAGATTTGGGCGATGGCAATAATTTTACACGTGCTATTTCTAAAGCAAATGGCCAAACCAATGCGACAAATATTCAGCAAAATTTCTTAGGCGATTTTCAGCTTGGCAATGTGCGTAACCGTGTAGTAGTGGGTTTGGATTATATGCACCTGCAAGTGAAAGACAATAGCACAGGCTGGAGACCGTTGGGCAGCGTGAATATCAATAGCGGCACAAGTACAGGCAACCTGACTGAGTCGGGAGCAGATGAAGTATTGAAAGCGGCAGGCTATGCCAACTCGGAAATAAACCAAGAAACTTACAGTGCTTATGCAGCTGATGTGGTGAACATTACGCCTGCGCTTTCGGCGATGGTAAGTGCTCGTTTTGATTATTTTGAAGGAGAAAAACACAATTCCGACGACGACCAAGCGGCCATTTCCCCAAAATTTGGTATTGTTTATCAGCCAATTAAAGACCAATTGTCTGTTTTTGCGAACTACATGAACGGTTTTTCAAACGTGTCGCCACAAACAGTTTCGGATATTGATGGCTCAAATCCACGTCTCAAAAAATTTGACCCAGAGCACGCCAATCAATGGGAAGCGGGTGTAAAAGCGAATCTTTACCAACAACGTGTTTGGGCAACGGTGAGTTATTACAATATTTTGGTAAAAAACAAAGTAATGACCGATCCCGCCAACCTGAACAATGCAACGCAAGGAGCTGAACAAGAAAGCAAAGGCATTGAAGCAAGCATTGTGGCCAACCCTGCTGACGGCTTGAGTTTGGTGGCTGGTTTCTCGCACAACGAAGCCGAAACAACCAAAGATAATGAAACTGGCGGCTACGTTGGGATGCGCCCTGAAAGTGCTGGCCCTGAAAACTTGGCAAATTTTTGGGCAAGTTATACCGTTCCCGCAGGCAGCCTGAAAGGTTTTGGTTTGGGCTTTGGCGGGAATTATGGCAGCAAGTATGCAACCCTCAACCGTTCTAACATTGGAACATTTAATTTGCCAAGCTACACGGTACTCAACGCATCGGTGAGCTACAACGCCGACCGCTTCGGCCTTACGCTCAAAGCCGACAATTTGGCTAACAAAAAATATTATTCGGGTTGGTCAACCATTACGCCGCAACGCTTGCGTAGCTTCTCTTTGAGCCTTGCTTATAAGTTTTAATTTTAGTTAAAATCATCTTTTACCATAAATTGTCCCTTTGGCTTGCTGGCAACAGTAGCACAAGGGACAATTTTCTGTTTTTCAATTGTTTATGAAAAATAAAAGCACGTTTAAAAAAATCGTAGGAAAGGTTCATTTGTGGTTGGGGCTGGCCTCTGGCCTTATTGTGTTTGTGGTGGCTATCACGGGTTGTATTTTTGCTTTTAGCGAAGAGATAACCAACGCGCAGCGCAAAGACGTGATGTACGTTCAGCCCGAAGGCAAAATGTTGCCTACCAGTATTTTGTGGGAAAATACACAACAAAAAATTGGCAAAGAAGAGCAACTTTCTTGGGTTAATATTTACAACGCCCCCGACAAAAGTTGGGTGTTTTATACCTTCAAAGAAGACGAAGAGGCCGTTACATATTTCAGCCATATTATTTATTACAAAGCCATTTATGTAAATCCCTATACAGGCCAGATTTTGCGGATTTATGACGAGGAAACAGACTTTTTTCATGTGGTTAAAATGTTGCATTGGAGTTTGTTGCTCGAAACGCGCTATGGGCAACCCATTGTAGGCTACGCAACACTTGCGTTTGTGGTGTTGCTGCTGTCGGGTTTGGTGCTTTGGTGGCCAAAAAATAAAGCGGCACGCAAACAACGTTTGGGTTTTCAGTGGAAAAATACGACCCAATGGCGACGCAAAAACTACGATTTGCACAACGTGTTAGGTTTTTATGCGGGTTCTATCGCTACGATTTTGGCCGTAACGGGCTTGGTTTGGGCGTTTCAGTGGGTGCAAATGCTGGTGTATGTGGTGGCATCGCTGTCGGTTACGCCGCCAGATTTTACACCAGCCAAATCCGTATTTAACCCTGCCACGACTGCCGTCAATGCTTTAGATATTGCTGCTCAAACAACGCGTACACGCCACGCCACGGCCAATGGTTTCCAGATTCGGCCAGCAGCTCCCGAAGACACCGCTTCTGTCATTGGGGTTTATGTGCAGCAAAAAGACGGACTTTATTATCACAGTCATTCGTTGGAATACGACCGTTACACAGGCAAATTGCTCAAAGAACGCCGCCACGAAGACAAAAACTTTGGGGAAAAGCTCGTAACGGCCAATTATGATATTCACGTTGGGGCGATTCTGGGGATTTGGGGCAAAATCTTGGCTTTCGTAGCCAGTGCGATATGTGCATCTTTGCCGCTTACGGGTTTCATGATTTGGTGGGCGCGCGCCAATAAATCCAAGAAAAAGTAAATCTTGTGGATTGCACGACAATAAAAAGTGAAAACCTGTGATATTTGTATGATTAAAATTGAACAATTCTTGTTGGTAAAATGTAGATATTGAATTAATGTAGAAATTAATTTTTTATCGAAACATATAATACAGGCTTTGGATGGAAAGGCCAGTGTAAATAAGTTAATTGTCTTAAAATCAATAATATAAAATCGCTATGAATCGCAAATACTTCAGATATGTGAGTACATTTTTCGTGGTTGTACCAATGACGTTTATTATGGCTTTGGTGGGTATTGGCCGCAATTATGGTTTTGTGGACGGTTGGGTAAGCAAATTTTTTGGCGTTTGGACTACCATGTTGCCAATTGCGTATGTGGCGGCATTTCTGATTATTCCGCAGGCTTTGCGCCTTACAGAAATGGTAATGAAAAAAGAATCTGCGAGTAATCGGGGCTAATTTATAGGACAAAAAAGCCTTTTCTTGCATAAAAGGGAGGCTTTATATTCCTGTTTGTACAAGAAATAGTCTTGTTTGTCGAAGAATCAAATAGGTTGGTCGAATAGTACTTTGCCAGCGTGGCGTTATGCTATACTTTTGTAACAGAAACAAACACTAATATTTAGTCGCGTTTCTTTTCCATAGCTGGTTGAAAGATCTTTGAGCGGTAGTGTACAGTGTACACACCGCTCAAAGTTTTTATAGGGGTACACTTACTTGTACGAGCGTACCGTCGTTTTCGTTGTTGCGAATCACGCAACGTCCGTTCATTTCTTGGGCGCGTTGGCGCATATTGCGTAGCCCATAACCTTCGGGGTTAGTATCTTCGGGCAAGCCTTTTCCGTTGTCGGTAATGCTAAACCAAAGTATATTTCCTTCCCGCTCCAAACGAATGGTTAGCAAGGTTGCTTCCGCATATTTCACGGCATTGTTTACGGCCTCCTGCCCTATTCGGAACAAATGTAAGGCTTGCACGGGACTCAAATCAGGACAATTTTGTATTTCAAATTCAAAGCGTGCCGAAAGTTGTGGTTGTGTGCTAATTTGTTGTTGCACATAGCGTTGGAGCTTGTTGGTAAACTCTTCGATACTGGTGGCATCTTTTTGTAAAATCCAGATGGCTTCCCGCAAATTGCTCATGGTTTGGCGAGCCGATTGCGCCAGCGACGAAAGGCGTTGTTTTTCTTTGGGCGTAATGTCTGCGTCGGGTCTGCGGTTGCTCAAATCCAAACTTGAAATAATGTAGGTGAGCTGCGAACCTACGTTGTCGTGCAGGTCGCGCGAAATGCGTTCGCGTTCGATTTGTAGGCGATGTTGCAGCTCTAAAGCCGCCAATTTTTTCTTTAATTTTCGGTTAGAAAAATAGCGTACCACGCCGCCAACAATGCCCACCAAAATCAGGCTGATAATTAACCGAAACCACCATGTAGCCCAAATGGGCGGTTGTATCCGAAACTTAACCAATGCTTTAGGCGCGGAGGCCACGCCGTCGGGGTTTATGGCTTCTACCCAAAAAGTGTATTTTCCCCAAGCCAAAGACCTTAACTCGATGCTGTGGTTTTGGGTGTAAACTGTGTCGTTGTCGGGTTGCTCTTCGGAACTTAAAATGTAGCGATAACGGATTTGCGCCTCGTCTATGAAGCTCAATGCCGCGTAATTGATTTTGATATTGTGCTGATAATGTTTGAGTTCGATGGTGCTTTTAGGATTTTTAAAAACCAGTTCGTTGGCCTGCAAAGACTCAATACAGACTTTTGGAGGAATGTTATTGAATTTAAAATTATCCAAAGACAAAATATATAGCCCTTCCGTTGAGCCAATGTATAGCCAGTTGTGCTGTGGGTCGTAGTGGGCGGTATTGATACTAATATTTGATTTTGGTAAAAGTAAAAACGAACCTGCTTTGCGGATTTGACCTTGCTCCCACTTGTAAAGTCTGTGTTCGGAAAGGAAAAAGAGTTGCCCGTATTTGTCTGTAAAAATGTTGATGATGCGGCCTTCTGGTTCAAAATTGTTGGGCTTTATTTTTTGTACTTTTCCTTCGGGGCTAAGTTTGATAATTCCTTTGCTCGTTCCTATCCAAACCCAATTGTGCGTAGTAGAATCGCCATACACGCAACCCACATCGTTGGCAGGTAGTCCGTTTTTGGAAGTAAAATTTTCAATCTTGTTTCCCTGAATTTTGCTTAAACCATCGGTGCGCGAATAAGCCCAAACCGTTCCGTTTCTGCAAACCTCCATGCCTTCTATCATATTGCTAACCAAACCGTTACTTCGTTCAATTACTTGTTTTTTATTTCCGTTTTTATCAAAAATAGAAATACCTGACCCGTAAGTACTTACCCAAATATCGCCGTTTGGGTGGCGCAATATATCCGACATGCCAGAGCTTATGCGTTGGTGTGGAATGGCCAAGTTGTCGTCGTGCATTCGCTCAAAAGGAATGCCGCCATACATTTGGCTTAGTGTCCCATAAAAGTATTGATTATCTGCGTTTTGTGCGAAGCCGCGAATATGAAAGTAGTCAGAGTTGCGGCTATACCAAGCCACTGCTGTGTCTTTCATCAACCAGAAATTGGTTTGCGAACCAACCCAAACACGCTTCTGGGCATCTTGCCAAATGGTTTGTATCGGGAGTTGGTCGGCGGGTTGATTCAAAAAATGTTGCGCAGATACTTTGAGTACACCTTTACCAAAAGTCCCAAGCCAGATATTGCCCTCGTAGTCGCTACAGATGGCCGATAGTGTGTAGTTTGTGTTCCAATCGCGCAGCAGTTTTCCGTCGGGGCTGTAATGATGAAGCGTTCCGCTCAAATTTGGGCTAGTGATAATGGATTTGTCTGGCAAAATGGCAATCCCTGTAAGCCACTCATTGGAGATTGATTTTACTTGTAATGAATCGCCCACAAGTTTAATTTTTTTCAGGCCACTGTGGCAACGAACCCAGTATTCATTTGGGGATATGGCATAAAATTGGGCACTGCTAAAGCTTCCGTGGGATGGCTTAGAAATCTGTTTGATATGATATTTTTGGTTGTCAAGAAGATAAATTGCGTATAGGTCGTTGCCCAATGATGCAAGTACGGGTTGTTGTTGGCTAGTATTAAGTAAGGTTGAATTATGTGTGGTGCTACCATTTTTGATACGAAGCCATTGGTGATTTGTTTGCAAGATGGCCACTCCAGAGTCCCCATTTAGGTAAATATTGCCTAGATTGTCTTGAGCAATATTCATAATCGTTATGTTGCATTGTGGGCTATTTTTACGCGTGTATTGAGCAATCTTCCCGTCTTTCAAAATGCTTGCTCCGCCCTCATATGTTCCAAACCAAATTTGCCCTGCGTTGTCTTCCAAAACATGATATACTAAGTTGGCCGATAAGCCTTCGTTGGTGCTGTATCGGTCAAAATATTGTCCATTATAACGAGATACGCCGTTGTCAGTTGCAAACCAAATATAACCTTTGCTGTCTTGATAAATATTAAAGATATAGTCGCTGGAAAGCCCAGAGGCTCGGTTATAATGCTTGAATGTAAGTGTTTGGGCAAAAGTGTGTCGTTCTGTCAGACAATAAAACAATAATAAGGTACAAATAACAATAAGTGTGCGTTTCAAAACTATTTTATTTAGAACCTACGGATTCTGGCTAAAGGCTGCAATATAATGCTTTATGCCATACAATTGCAGTATCTGCATGGTTAGAATCAGATTAAGGCTTGAATAGTCTTTGTTATAAAAGGAAACGTGCTTTTTTATGGGATATTTGGGTTTGTTTCTTGATAATTAGTTGGTTATAGTAATGTTCTTTTATACGTGTAAGCTTCATATTTTATGCTTGGTGTAAGATTTTGCAAAAAAATGTGTATTTATTTATGCTTTAATATACATTGCATCTGAAAAATGAATAATTTTGGCTCTCCAAAAAAAAGGAGTCTATTTATTTTGTTCTATCAAAAGTAAACAAGGAGTTATGAAGCGATTTTTGTACGCATTTTTGGTGCTAGGCGTAGTGGGGATGTTAGGTGCCCAACCTGCATTGGCACAGAAAAAAGGTAGTAAGAGTAAAAAAACAGCAGCGTCTAAAACCAAAAGAAAAATATCATCTGGCGCAAAAATTGGCGACCGATATTATGATAACGAGGAGTATTATTTAGCCGCAGAATATTATAATAAAGCCCTCAAAGATGATCCTAACGATTTTTATGCGGCATATCGCTTAGGTGATGCATATCGTGCGTACTTTGATTACAATAAAGCAGAAAAGGCCTACGGCAAAGTAGCTACTTCGTCTGCTGCGAAAGAATTTCCTTTGTCTTCATTCTGGTATGCGAGCATGCTCAAAACTAATGGCAAATACGAAGAAGCTAAGCCTGTTTTTGAGGGTTTTACTTCTACGTTCCAGCCTGCCAACGACGAGGATAAAGTAATGTTAGAACACGCAAAGTTGGAGCAAAAAGGTTGTGATGTGGCTTTGATCGAAATGAAAAAACCACAACGTGACTACGAATTTAAAGTGTTGAGCCGTCCTGTAAACTCGGATTATTCGGATTACGCACCTGCTATTTATGAGAATGACTCCTCTATCGTGCTTACATCTGCTCGCCCTGGTGCTAAAGGCGGTGAAAAAGACCCGCGTATGGGTGGCGTGTTTAGCGATAACTTCCGCTTTGTGTTGAACAATGGTGTTTGGAGTCCAAATAAAGCCTCTGATAACTTTGACGACCTGAACACTATCGAAAATGATGGTGCTGGTGTTTTCTCTAAAGATAAAACAAAATATTATTATACTTCTTGTGCTGGAGAAGTTTGCCAAATTTTTCTTTCGGTAAAAAAAGATGGCAAATGGCAAAAACCTGTGGCTTTGAACGCTAACGTAAACGCACCAAGCTATTCGAGCAAACAACCTGCGCTTAATGCGTTAGGCGATACGCTTTTCTTTGTTTCGGTGCGTCCAGGGGGCAAAGGCATGAATGATATTTGGTACTCTGTGTTGCAAAGCGGCGGAGATGCCAAAACTGGCGAAAATTGGGGCACTGCCGTAAACTTGGCTGCCGTAAACACGCCTTATATTGATATGTCGCCATGCTACTACGCACCAGAACACACACTTTTCTTCGCCTCTAACGGCCACGAAGGTTTTGGTGGATTGGACGTGTTTATGGCTTCGGGTGAGGCTTTCTCTAAAGTTCAAAATGCTGGTTTGCCATTCAACTCCAATCGTGATGACTTTTACTTTGTGTTAGGCGAAAAGTATGGCTACTTGTCTTCTAACCGCGAAGGCGGCATAGGCCAAGACGATATTTATTTGTATAAAATTACAACGAAAGGAAACTCTGTTATTGCTGCTATCGCTAAAGATTCTTTGGGAATTGCTGGTTATCAAAGCGTTTCGGTGGAAGGGACGTTGGTGGATGCCAATACACAGCAACCTGCCTCAGACGTAACTGTAGCTTTACAAGATAGCTCTGGTAAAACGGTTAAAACGACAGAAACCAATAACGATGGTAAATTCCGTATGGATAACTTAGCTGCCGACCAAGATTTGACGGTGGCTGTGGCTGACGAGAAAAACGCAAAAGTTACTAAAAAGGGTAAATACAATGTTAAAAATGTAAAAGTAAAAGGCTCTAAACAAAAGTCTTCTACTACATTGTTCGAAAATATTTACTTTGATTTTGCTAAAGCTGATTTGCGCCCAGAGGCTACCAAAGTATTGGATGATTTGTTTGAATATGCTAACCAATACCCAGAGGTACAAATCGAAATCAATGCGAACACCGATAACGTAGGTAGCAGCGATGTGAACCAACAAATTTCGCAACAACGTGGAGAGGCCGCCAAAAACTATTTGACGCAAAAAGGCCTTGACAACACACGCCTTGTGGTAAACGCTTTGGGTTCGAGCAAGCCAATGGTTTCTAACAATAATATTGTAGGTCGCCAATTGAATCGCCGCGTAGAATTTTATATCGTAGGTGGCCCAGGCTACAAAGCAACAACGATGGCTTATGTGGTGCAGCCAAACAAAGCCTCTATAAACCAAGTAGCTAAACAATTTGGTATGACGGCAGATGAGTTGAAGGCTTTGAACAACCTAGATTCTGATGAGTTGCAAGCGTACAAACCATTGCGCGTGCGTCGTATTGGTGAAGAAGGCGTAGTTGCTCCTGTTTCGATGGTAGAATCAAGCAAGAAATTTAAAGGTGCATCTTCTAAAACAAGCGGTGGTGCTTCTGCAAGTTCGGCTGGCCCATTGTCTGACGGAGAAGAACTTTACACAGTTGAGCCACAAAATACATTGTTCTCTATCTCGCGTATGTACGGTATGACCGTAGATGAGTTGATGGATTTGAATGGTTTGAACTCAAACCAAATCAATGTTGGCCAAAAATTGAAAGTAAAACGTCACGGCGATGCAGAGGCCTCTACTGATGGTTCTACTTATGTGGTGCGCGAAGGCGATACAATGTACTCAATCGCAACACGTTTCGGAATGAAACCACAAGAACTAAAAGAACTTAACGGCTTGGATAGCTATATGCTGTTTGAACGCATGGTTTTGAAAGTTAAAAAATAATAAATTATAGCTTCTGCTCTTTTGTCTGAAAAGCCATCTAACTTTTGTTAGGTGGCTTTTTGTTTTTGTAAATGCCTGATAAGGATAGTATATTTGTGTGTTGTAAATCTTCACATATTTTGTGCCTATGAATCCGATTTGGAAAGAAGAACACGACCTACTGACAGGCGAGCTGGAAGAGGAAAATTATGATTTGGTGGTTTTTAATGATGATGTCAATACCTTTGACCACGTCATCGAAACGCTTATAAAAGTGTGTCGGCATACGCCCGAACAAGCCGAACAATGCACAATTCTGATTCATTACAAAGGTAAATGCACGGTAAAGCACGGCGAGTTTAATGAGTTGGCCGCTATGCGCAATGCTATTTGTCAGCGTGGAATTTCGGCAGAAGTTCTTTAAACTTATTGTAAATCAATGTTATAAGAGCTTGAAGGCTCTTTTTTCTTTATAAATATTTGATAAAAATGAAAATACGCATCGGCACGCGCGGAAGCCAATTGGCTTTGTGGCAAGCCTATTATATTGAGCAAGTTTTGCGCGAGGGCGGTCTTGAAACCGAGATTGTGATTATTGAAACCAAAGGCGATAAGATTCTGGACGTTAGCCTTGCCAAAATTGGCAGCAAAGGCGTTTTTACGGAAGAATTGGAAGACCAGTTGCGCGACGGAAGCATAGACATTGCCGTACACAGTGCCAAAGATTTGCAATCTGATTTGCACGAAGATTTTGAAGTGTTGGCCTTCACCGAACGCGAAACGGTAAACGATGTGGTTGTGAGTTTCGACAAAGATTTTACGTTGGAAGACACTTCTAAACCGTTGGTTGTGGGGACATCTTCTACGCGCCGTGTGGCCATGATGCGCCGTTATTTTCCTCATATACAATTAGTTGAAGCTCGCGGTAATCTGCAAACGCGTTTCAAAAAATTAGCTGACGGACATTGCAACGCGCTTTTGTTGGCGTTTGCGGGCGTGCATCGCATGAAATACGATGAACGCATCGTGCGTCTTTTGCCGTTGGCAGAATTTACACCAGCCGTTGGGCAAGGAAGCGTAGCGATTGAATCGGCCAAAAATTTAGCCCCAGAGAAAAAAGAAGCGGTTCGCCGCCTCTGTAATCATGCTGCTACGGAACTTTGCTTGTTGGCCGAACGTGCCTTTTTGAATAGAATGCAAGGCGGTTGCAGTGTGCCTGTTTTTGGTTTGGCGCGTTGGGAAAATGCTGAAAATATTGCGTTGCACGGTGGAGTAATTTCTTTGGATGGCAAAGAATTGATACAACACCAGCAACTTAATACGGTTACAACGCCATTGCAAGCCGCAGAATTGGGTGTGGCTGTGGCGCAAACTGTACTGGCAGCAGGTGGTGCAGCGGTTTTGGAAGAAATTAAAAAAGCAAAACGTTAGTATAATTACAGTGTTAAATATTGTAAAAAACACAACTAGAAACGGTTGTGTTTTTTAGTTGGTAGAAATAACAAAATAATAATCTGCACTCGCCGTAACGTATTGGCCTTCTTATTAAATTTGTGCCAATTCTATATCAATTATTTACAAACGGTAAATATTATTTTATGTTTCAATTTCTTCAAAAAACTTCATTAGTTGCATTGGCTCTTACATTGGTGAGCCTGATGCAAGTAGATGCGATTGCTCAACCATTGGGAGGATATGGCTTTGCGGGTAATAATAACTCTACAGACTCATGGCCTGCCGATGCGCAACCTGCCAATGGTTCATTTAGTGCTTTTTATCGTGGACCTGGCATTAATAAACCAGCTTCTCCTGGCTCAGTAGGTACATTCACTTCTTCTGATTGGACAACCGATGTATCTAAAAACGATGGTGATTATTATCAATTTTCGGTAAAACCTGCGGCTGGTTATGTATTTCGTTTGGATAGCCTTGTACTAAATGAAAGACGTTCTGGCACTGGTATCACCAAATGGGCTGTTTATACAAGCCTTGATAGCTATGCTACGGCTGTAAAAGAATTTACAGTTGAGGATAATACGAATACACGCATAAACCAAAAAACAGAATTTACAGGTTCTACATTTGCTAATATCTCTGATAGCGTTGGTGTTCGCTTGTTTGGTTACGCGGCAGAAGCTACTGCAGGTACTTGGCGTGTGGATAGTGTACGTGTATTTGGTGCATTTGTACAAGCAGGTACACCTGTTCCTGTGGTAATGGTTGTACCTGCAACCGTTGCATTTGGCAACGTAACAGTTGGTTCTACTGTTATCAAAGGCGTGAAAGTAACAGGCTCTAACCTTACAGACGTAGTGAACGTGAGTGTTAGTGCTGGTGTAGAGCTTTCGGCAGATAGTGTTAATTTCTCGGCTGTGGCAAATGTACCGTTTACGCCTGCTTCTGGTAGCGTATCTGGTAAAGTGTTCGTAAAATTTGCGCCAACGGCAGTAGGTTCTGTTACTTCAATGCTTATGGCTACAAGTACAGGTGCTGCTGATGTTATGGCAACAATTACAGCTAATGGTGTTGATGCTGTTACTCCTTCTGCTAATCCATTGTACCGGACTATCGGCTCTTTGCGTGGTGTAAATGCAAGCGGTGTAGCTGATTCTTTGAACAAAACGGTAGTAGTAACAGGTATTGTACATTCTCCAAACTTCCGCCCAGCGGGTCTTGAGTTTGCAATTGCTGATTATACTGGTAGTGTTATTGTGTTTAAATCATCTGCTCTTGCTTCTGCTCCATATACAGTAACAGAAGGCGATTCTGTTCGTGCGCATGGCGTAGTAACTCAATACAATGGTTTGATAGAAATTGTAGTAGATACGGTATCTGTGTTGGCAACAGCTCGTCCGTTGTACGCGCCACAAGTAGTAACGATGTTAAGTGAAGCCACAGAAGCAAAATTAGTGCATTTTGAAAGTTTGACACTAACGGCAGCATCTCCATGGACAAGCCCAGCAACAAGCAGCTTTACGGCTCGTGCTTATGTAGGTGCATCGACCACAGATTCAGTGGATATTCGTGTAGATGCAGATGCTGGTGTTACGTTGGCTCGCCCTGTAGGTGCATTCAAATTGACAGGTATTTCTTATCAGTTTGATAACTCAAACCCATATACAGCTGGTTACCAAGTGTATCCACGTCGCGATGCTGATATTCAGTTGCTTGCTTCTTCGCCAACTGTGGTGGTAGCACCAACTACCGTTGCATTTGGCAACGTAACAGTTGGTTCTACTGTTATCAAAGGCGTGAAAGTAACAGGTTCTAACCTTACAGATGTTGTAAATGTGAGTGTTAGTGCTGGAGTAGAACTTTCGGCAGATAGTGCTAATTTCTCGGCTGTGGCAAATGTACCGTTTACGCCTGCTTCTGGTAGCGTATCTGGTAAAGTGTTTGTAAAATTTGCGCCGACAGTGGCGGGGGCTATTACAGCAACCTTGACAGCCGCAAGTACAGGTGCAACCTCAGCAACTGCAACTATTACAGCAAACGGTACGTCTGGCTCAACTGCTGCTCCTTCACTTTACCGCACAATCGGCTCTTTGCGTGGTGTAAATGCAAGCGGTGTAGCTGATTCTTTGAACAAAACGGTAGTAGTAACAGGTGTTGTACATTCTCCAAACTTCCGCCCAGCGGGTCTTGAGTTTGCAATTTCTGATTATACTGGTAGTGTTATTGTGTTTAAATCATCTGCTCTTGCTTCTGCTCCATATACAGTAACAGAAGGCGATTCTGTTCGTGCGCATGGCGTAGTAACTCAATACAATGGTTTGACAGAAATCGTAGTAGATACGGTATCTGTGTTGGCAACAGCTCGTCCGTTGTACGCGCCACAAGTAGTAACAATGTTAAGTGAAGCCACAGAAGCAAAATTAGTGCATTTTGAAAGTTTGACACTAACGGCAGCATCTCCATGGACAAGCCCAGCAACAAGCAGCTTTACGGCTCGTGCTTATGTAGGTGCATCGACCACAGATTCAGTGGATATTCGTGTAGATGCAGATGCTGGTGTTACGTTGGCTCGCCCTGTAGGTGCATTCAAATTGACAGGTATTTCTTATCAGTTTGATAACTCAAACCCATATACAGCTGGTTACCAAGTGTATCCACGTCGCGATGCTGATATTGAATTGCTTGTAGCTACCAAACCAAGCATCAAAGAAAACTTGCAAGTTTACCCAAGTCCAGCTACTTCGGTGTTGCACATTGCGCCAGAAACAACTACTAAACAAGTGGTTTCTCTTATCAATGCAGCAGGCCAAGTAGTAATGCAAACAAATATTGAAGGTGCTACCACATTGAATGTAGCGCATTTGTCTGCTGGCTTGTATGTAGTGAAAATGACAAGTGTTGATGGCAAGGCTGTAAGCACTCGCCGCATTGTTATTGCTGAATAATCATTAAAAAAATGTAAGGCAGGGATTTTTTCTTTGCCTTACTTTCTATAATACAGCATTTTAAATAGGTGTGAGTAGCTCAACCAAAAAAAATTATATTTTTTTTTCAGTTGGGTGGTTACTTAATTTTTGTAGAGCGTATCTACTATTAGAATACACAAATTTATTCATACACCTGTTTATATATTCCTAGAAAAGCCCCCTACATTTAGAGGGCTTTTTTTATGTCGTATTCCTTGATTGTGCATACGTATATTACCTTCTTTTTATCCTACGCAAATTGTTGTTTTTTTACAAAATGGCCGTTTCGTCATTTGGAACAGATTTTAATTCTGTTATTTTTGTGCAACCGTTGCCGAAATAATATTACTATGTTTATTTCACAACTGTTTTGTAGCATTCTCATGTCTTCTTAAAATATAAACTATTTATTATGAGCGTTTTAGTAAATAAAAATTCTAAAGTAATTGTGCAAGGCTTCACAGGCTCTGAAGGTTCGTTCCATGCAGGCCAAATGGTTGATTATGGTACAAACGTAGTAGGTGGTGTAACGCCTGGCAAAGGTGGTTCTACGCATTTAGAACTTCCTGTTTTCAATACTGTAAAAGAAGCGGTTGTTGCTACTGGCGCAGACGTTTCTATCATTTTCGTACCACCAGCATTTGCTGCTGATGCTATCATGGAAGCTGCTGACGCGGGTATTGGCGTAATCGTTTGTATTACAGAAGGTATCCCAACTAAAGACATGATTTATGCCAAAGAATATTTGAAAGGCAAAAACGTGCGTTTGATTGGCCCTAACTGCCCAGGTGTAATGACTGCTGAAGAATGTAAAGTAGGTATCATGCCTGGTTTTATCTTCAAAAAAGGTAAAATTGGTATCGTATCAAAATCTGGTACACTTACTTACGAAGCGGTTGATCAACTTTCTAAAGTAGGTTTGGGACAATCTACGGCTATCGGTATCGGTGGCGACCCAATCATTGGTACAACTACTAAAGAAGCTGTTGAACTTTTGATGAACGACCCAGAAACTGAAGGCATCGTAATGATTGGCGAAATCGGCGGTGGCATGGAAGCGGAAGCGGCTCGTTGGATTAAAGAAAACGGTACAAAACCTGTAGTAGGCTTTATAGCTGGCCAAACAGCGCCTCCTGGCCGTCGTATGGGTCACGCGGGTGCTATCATCGGTGGTGCTGATGACACGGCTGCTGCTAAAATGCGTATCATGCGTGAGTGTGGTATTTTCGTAGTAGATTCTCCTGCACACATCGGCGAAACCATGCTTAAAGTGTTGAAAAAAGAATTAGTTTAATTCTTGGATAAATAAATCAAAAAGCCCCGAAATCACTTTATTTTAAGGATTTTCGGGGCTTTTTGACGCTTACAGAATCAGTTTAACTATCTGAAAAATGAAAAAGAAAATAGTGATTCTGACGGGTGCGGGCATTAGTGCCGAAAGTGGTTTGGCTACGTTTCGGGATGCTGGTGGGCTGTGGGAAGGCTATCGCATCGAAGATGTAGCAACGCCGCAGGCTTGGCGCAAAGACCCTGCTTTGGTGCTTGATTTTTACAACCAACGCCGTAAGGCTGCTTTGGTGGCAGAGCCTAACGCCGCTCATTTCGCGTGTGTGGAGTTGGAGAAAAATTATGACGTAACCATTGTAACGCAGAATGTGGACAACTTGCACGAGAAGGCAGGCTCAAAGCACGTTGTGCATTTGCACGGCGAGCTGTTCAAGTCGCGCAGCACCTATGACCCTAAGTTAGTTTATGACATCAGCGGTTGGGAACTTTCGCTGGGCGACAAGTGCGAAAAAGGAAGCCAATTGCGTCCGCATATTGTGTGGTTTGGAGAGGCCGTTCCGAAATTGGAAGAGGCGGCCGCCTATGTCCGACAAGCTGATATATTGGTGGTGGTGGGCACGTCTTTGCAGGTTTATCCAGCCGCAGGCTTGGTAGATGAGGTAAGTTCGGCGGCCGAAATTTATGTGATAGACCCGCATATTCCGACGCTTCGAAGCAGGCCAAAACTGCACACAATTGCCGCTAAAGCCACCAACGGAATGGCTCAATTGTTGCAAGAATTAGTGTCATAGACTTAGTAAAGTTCATTTTTTATTTCAAAAATCAACCGAAAGTATAATTTAAAACAATTCTAAATAAGAGGAGTCTATTTTGCCAAATATGCAAGCGTTTGCTTATCAGATATTTATAAAAATAATAAACTTTTCCTTTTGCTAAAAAAAGTGAAAATGCCTGATTTTTGATATTTGAATAATAGCAATCGCAGCTTACATTTGTGGCCACTGTTAAAAGCAAATTTTATATTATGAATAAAACCATGACAGCAATGTGTAGCCATTACAACCGATTCAAAACCTATTTGCTTGCCTTGGTATTTGGTGTGTCAAGTCTTGCGCTCTCGACGCAGGCCTATGCCCAAGCACCAGATGCAGCCCAGATAGAAAAGGGGACTGCAGTGTTTGATGCCAACTGTAAGCAATGCCACGCCATCGATGAGGTGGTAGTGGGGCCAGCTCTCCGCGACGCGACTAAGCGTTGGCCGTCTGAAGCAGCGATACTTAATTTCATTAAGTATCCTCAAAAAACAATTGAAGGAGGAAATGCGTATGCGAAAGGTTTGTACGACAAGTACAAGCAATTCATGCCAAACCATGACTTCTTGAAAGATGATGAAATTAAGGCTGTAATCGCCTACATCAAAAATCCTCCTGCGAAAGTAGAGGAGAAAAAAACAGATGCTGCGGGTGCAGAAGGTGCTGCTAAAGAAGCTGCTCCTGCTGACAACGGCGTTATTACTTATGTATTAGCGGCATTGGTGCTCGTATTGTTCTTAGTATTGGTAGTGTTGGGCTTACTTGTAAGCGTTCTTACCAAATACTTGAACAGCAACACTGAAGGTTTGGACGAAGACGACAAAGAAGTGATTAGCCAAACATTAGGCTTTGACAAATTCTTTGGTAGCGTAGCGTTCAAAGCGGCTGTTGGTTTCGTTTTCTTCATAATGATTGCTAAAGCAGGTTATGATAAAGTATATAGCGTTGGTATTCACCAAGGTTATGCACCACGTCAGCCAATCGCGTTCTCGCACAAGTTGCACGCTGGTATGTACGAAATCAACTGTAACTACTGTCACACAGGTGTTTATAAAGCAAAATCTGCAAGTATTCCTTCTGTAAACATTTGTTTGAACTGTCACAACTCAATTAAAACAGAATCTCCTGAAATCAAGAAGTTGTATTCTGCCGTAGAGAAAAACAGACCTATTGAATGGGTACGTGTTCACAATCTTCCTGATTTGGCTTACTTCAATCACTCACAACACACGAAAGTTGGTGGTGTAGAATGCCAAACTTGTCATGGTAACATTCAAGACATGGAAGTTGTACAACAACACTCTTCATTGACAATGGGTTGGTGTATCAATTGCCACCGCGAAACAGTAGTGAAAGCGGAAGGTAATGCTTACTACGATAAATTAGTGGCAATGCACGCTAAGAAGAGCAAAGAACCAATGAAAGTTGAAAACATTGGTGGTTTGGAATGTTCTAAGTGCCACTACTAATAATATAAGTGCGCGATGCGAGTCGCGCATATTCTTGCATTTTGTAAATGAGATTCTAACAATAAAATTAATATGGCTGAAAATACTAAAACATATTGGAGAGGCATAGAAGAACTGACTAACGAGCCAGAGTTTGTCAAGAATGCCGCGCAAGAGTTTCCTGAATTTTTACCAATCAGCGAAAACTCAGGCAACGACCTCGAAAATCAGGGTACTCATCGCCGCGACTTTTTGAAACTAATGGGTTTTAGCCTTGCTGCTGTTTCGCTTGCTGCTTGCGAAGCTCCTGTGCGCAAAGCTATCCCTTATCTAAATAAGCCTGAAGACATAGACCCAACCGTAGCCAACTGGTATGCGTCGTCTTTTGTTGATGGTGGTGACTATTGCAGTGTGTTGGTTAAAACACGCGAAGGCCGTCCTATCAAAATTGAAGGCAATAAACTTTCTTCTGTAACACAAGGCGGTACTTCTGCCCGTGTTCAGGCCTCTGTCCTAAGCCTTTACGATACAACTCGTTTCAAAGGCCCATTGGCAAAAGGCAAACCAACTACTTGGGAAGACGTAGATGCTAAAATTGCTGCTGAACTTTCGGAAATCGCTGCTGCAGGTGGTGCTATCCGTTTGGTTTCGCACTCAGTAATTAGTCCTTCTACTAAGCAAGTAATTGCTGAATTTACAGCTAAATATCCAAGCACTAAGCACGTTGTATATGACGCTGTTTCTGCTTACGGTATTACGAAAGCCAATAAAACTGCTTTTGGTGTAGAGGCTGTTCCTTCTTATGCTTTTGGTAAAGCTTCGGTAATCGTAAGTGTTGGTGCAGACTTCTTAGGTACTTGGATTTCTCCAGTAGAATACAGCGCACAATTTGCGACAAACCGTCGTTTGGCAAAAGATAAAAAAGATATGTCGGCTCTTTATGTATTTGAGTCGAATATGTCACTTACAGGTGCTAACGCGGATTTCCGCACTCCTATTCGCCCAAGCGAAGAAGGTTTGGTGGTTGCAGCACTTTATAATAGTGTGGCTTCTGCTGTTGGACAGCCTACATTTGAGCTAACAGGCATTAAGAACCAAAAGAACTTGGATGCTGCTGCTAAAGCACTTGTAGCGGCTAAAGGTCAATCTTTGGTTGTGTCTGGTTCTAATGACGCAAACGTTCAGTTGCTTGTAAATGGTATCAACTATTTGTTGGGTAACTACGGTACTACTATTGATTTGTCAACACCTTCTTACCAAAAACAAGGTAATGATGAGTCGATGGCTGCTTTCGTAGAAGAAGTAAAAGCTGGCTCTGTGTCTGCTGTATTCTTCTATGGTGCAAATCCTGTTTACGATTATCCACAAGGTGGCGAATTGAAAGCGGCTTTGCCTAAAGTAAGATTGAAAGTATCGTTTGCAGACCGTCCAGACGAAACAACATTTAGCACTTTCGACGAAAGCGATAGCAGCAAAAATGTTTCTTTGGTTGATTTCGTTTGTCCAGATAGCCATTTCCTTGAGTCTTGGAGCGATGCTGAACCTAAAAAAGGATTCTATAGCCTTATTCAGCCAACAATTTCTCCAATTTTCAAAACTCGTCAGGTACAAGAAAGCCTTTTGGCTTGGGCTGGCGTGAAAAAAGACGCTTATTCTTATTTGAAAGATTTCTGGAAGAAAAATGTATTCACTCAACAAAGTGAATATCTTACTTTCCAAGAATTCTGGAATTATAGCTTACACGATGGCGTGTTTGAAGTGGGTCGCAGTATCCGTAAAGGAACTGTAACACCTTCTACGCCAGTTGCTGTTACATTCTCTGCTGACTTGGGTTCTGCTGCTACGGCTGTAAACCAAACATACAAGTCTAATGCTTCGGGTATGGACGTAGTGGTGTACGAAAAAATCGGCATGGGTTCTGGTTCGCAAGCAAATAACCCTTGGTTGCAAGAGTTCCCTGACCCAGTTACGCGTGCTTGTTGGGATAACTACATTGTTATTTCTCAATCACTTGCCTCTAAACATGGCATTAAAGTAGTTGAAGGCAAAACCGTAAAAGGTAAAGTAGTTGCAGGTGGAAAAACTATTGAGGGTGCCGTAATGGTACAACCAGGTTTGGAAGCAAATACTGTTGCTGTTGCTTTGGGTTATGGCCGTAAAGTGAGCGGTAAAGCAGCTGCTGGTGTAGGCTTCGATGTTTACCCTGTAGTTAGCCTTAAAAATGGTTCGTTGCAATATGCTGTTTTGGGTGGCGCAACATTTGAACCAAGTACAGAAGTGGCTTATGTGGCACACGTGCAAACACACCACACTGTAATGGCCCGCGAAACAGTTATTCAAGAAACTACATTAGGCGAATACAAAAAAGATCCAGCAGCTTCACGCTATATGCAAATGATTACTACTGCGGAAGGTAAAGTACCAGCTACTGAACTTTCGTTGTGGAACAAACATGAGCGTCCGAACCACGCTTGGGGTCTTGTAATTGACCTAAATACTTGTACGGGTTGTGGCTCTTGCGTAATTGGTTGCCAAGCAGAAAACAACGTACCAGTAGTTGGTAAACAAGAGGTGTTGAACCGTCGCGAAATGCACTGGATTCGTATCGACCGTTACTATAGCAGTGATGCTCCTGCTGGAGACTTCGCAGGCTTGGAAGTAGCAGCCGAAAACCCTCAAGTGGTGTTCCAACCTGTTATGTGTCAGCACTGTAACAATGCTCCATGTGAAACAGTATGTCCTGTAGCGGCTACAATGCACAGCACTGAAGGTCTTAACCAAATGGCATATAACCGTTGTTTCGGTACTCGTTATTGCGCAAATAACTGTCCATTCAAAGTTCGTCGTTTCAACTGGTTCAGCTATCCACAAAACGCAGATAAATTCCCAACTAACCCAGCGAACAGCGATTTGGGACGTATGGTATTGAACCCAGACGTAACAGTTCGTTCACGCGGTGTGATGGAGAAATGCTCTATGTGTATTCAAAGAATCCAAGAAGGCAAACTTAATGCGAAAAAAGAAGGTCGCCGTCCTGTAGATGGAGAGATTCAAGTGGCTTGTGCTCAGTCATGTCCTTCACAAGCGATTATCTTCGGTGATATGAACGACGAGAAGAGCAAAATCTCTTTAGCGTTGGCAGCCGAAGAAAAAGAGCGTGCATACCAAATGCTCTCTGAAATCAACGTGAAGCCTTCTGTTAGTTATTTGGCTAAAGTAAGAAATAACGCATAACATAAGTTTGGGAAATGAGAGTGGTTGGCGCAAATCTGCCACTCTCCTACCCCAAATGCCTTAGGTAGAATCTTCTTTTATATCAACTTTTTTAAAAAAATAAAAATATGCAAGTTACTTCACCCGTAAGAGAACCCTTAGTAACCGGGGGTAAGACGATAAAAGACGTAACCGACGATATTTGCAGACAGGTGGAAGGCAAGCCAACTAAGTTGTGGATGCTGGCCTTGACGCTATCGTTGATTGTATTGGGTATTGGCACTTACGCCGTACTATCTACTTGGTGGATAGGTTTGGGTGTTTGGGGTCTGAATAAAACAGTAGGTTGGGCATGGGATATTACCAACTTCGTATGGTGGGTAGGTATCGGTCACGCGGGTACACTTATTTCTGCGGTATTGTTGCTTTTCCGTCAGAAGTGGAGAACTTCTATCAACCGTGCTGCTGAAGCGATGACAATTTTCGCGGTATTGTGCGCGGCCAGCTTCATTCTTTTGCACATGGGTCGTCCTTGGTTGGCTTATTGGGCTTTACCACTGGGCAACACCTATGGTTCTTTGTGGGTAAACTTTAACTCACCTCTTGTATGGGACGTGTTCGCGATTAGTACATATCTTACTGTTTCGGTTGTATTCTGGTTCATTGGTCTTATTCCTGACCTTGCTACAATCCGCGACCGTGCGACTGGTGTTTCTCGCGTTGTTTATGGCCTTTTGAGCTTCGGCTGGAATGGTGGTGCTAAAGATTGGTCTCGTTATGAGGCAGTTAGCTTAATTTTGGCTGGCCTTTCTACACCTCTTGTACTTTCTGTACACACAATCGTTAGTATGGACTTTGCTACATCAGTTATCCCTGGTTGGCACACGACTATCTTCCCTCCTTACTTCGTTGCTGGTGCGATTTTCTCAGGCTTCGCGATGGTACTTACCCTTATGTTGGTTACGCGTGTAACTTTCAAATTGGAAGACTACATCACGATGGCGCACATCGAATCAATGAACAAAATTATCATGCTTACAGGTTCCATCGTAGGTGTGGCGTATATCACAGAGTTCTTTATCGCTTGGTATTCAGGCGTTCAGTACGAAAGATATGCGTTCATTAACCGTGCGTTCGGTCCTTACTGGTGGGCTTACTGGTCAATGATGACTTGTAACGTAATTTCTCCTCAATTGTTCTGGTTCAAGAAAGTTCGTACAAATATTCCTTTGACATTTATTTTGTCTATCGTGGTAAATATTGGTATGTGGTTCGAGCGTTTCGTAATTATCGTAACCTCGTTGCACCGCGATTACTTGCCATCGAGCTGGGCAATGTTCTCACCAACTCTTTTCGATATTGGTGATTATGTATTCTCATTCGGTTTGTTCTTCACTTTGTTCTTCTTATTTGCGAAGTTCTTGCCAGTAATCAACATGGCTGAAGTTAAATCGATTGTGAAGTCCTCGTCGGAGCGTAAGCCAGGCGAACACGCTCATCATTAATAATTACAAACCTTAGACAAAGAATATTTACAGATATGTCAGCTACAAAAAAATTTGTAATAGGCGTGTACGATGACGATGAGGTAACAATTGCCGCAGTTAGAAAAGTACGTGCCGAAGGAGTAAAAGTGCATGAAGTATATTCTCCTTTCCCTATTCACGGTATAGATGACGCTTTGGGTTACAAACGTTCACGTTTGCCTATCGCTGCCTTTATGTTTGGTGCAACTGGTACTACTTGTGCCGTGTTGTTGCAAACTTTGACTTTGGGCTATGACTGGCCGATGAACATCGGTGGTAAGCCACACGTTGCGCCTCCAGATTTCGTACCTATTTCGTTTGAAGCAACAGTACTTTTTGCTGCTTTGGGTATGGTGGGTACATTCTTTGTTGCCAGCAAATTAGGACCTGGTTCTAAGAAAATGGTATTGGACGCACGTGCTTCTGATGACAAATTTGTTTTGGCCGTTGATTTGGACAAAAACAAAAACTTCAGCTTCGACCAAGTTGCAGACTTGTTGAAAGCGGCTGGTGCTTCAGAAGTACATTTAAAAGAAGTTTCTGAATAAGGGCATTAAATTTTCTGACCGATGAATTTGATTAAAAAATACTTGTTAGTAACAACCACCTTGTCTGTGGGTTTGCTTGCTTCATGCAAAAATGACCCTAACGACCCAGGTTTGGAATTTGCGCCACAGATGTATAACTCGATTGCTTATGAGCCAATGACACAAATCGTGGACTCTTCAACCGAAGATTATAACTCTGACCGTTATAATGTTGCGCCAATGAATTCGCACATGAACATGCGTAAGCCTGTAAAAGGCACTGTACCTCGTCGTTTCTTCGCTGGAACGCCTCGTACAGAATTGGCAAAAGACATCATGGTTTATAACATTCCTGCTGATAGCATTGATTACGCTGCTCGTGTGTTGAAAAACCCACTTGAGAAAACAGACGCTAACTTGGAAGCAGGTAAAGTGTTGTTCACAAACTTCTGTTCTCCATGTCATGGTGCGGAAGGTAAAGGCGACGGAAAAGTTGCTCCGATGTACAAAGGTGTGCCTGCTGGCTACAACGCTGGTCGTTATGCAACCCTTTCGGAAGGACATATTTTCCACACTATTACACACGGCAAAGGACGTATGTGGCCTCACGGTTCGCAAATCGCTCCAGATGACCGTTGGAAAATCGTGCTTTACGTACAACAACTACAAAAGCAATAGTTACTGTTTCTCATTTAACGATTTAACTTATTTGTAATAATATGGGTTCACATCACCACCACGACATCAATTTAGATGAACGCTATGAATTTTCGAGTGAGGGCAAGAAAAGAGTCCTTCTCGGAGTTGGCGTTGGCTTATTAATGTTCATTTTGGGTATTGTAATGTTGGCTATGGGTGTAGGAGAGCATCATGCAGCTCCTGCCGAAGGTCATCATGCGGCTGCTGAAGGTGGCCACCATGCCTTCAACTGGATGTCACGTGTTTGGGCTAACCTTTGGCTCAACGGCGTGTTTTTCACGGGTATTTCTGTGATTGGTTTGTTCTTCGTAGCGTTCCAATACGCTGCGTGGGCTGGCTGGTCTGCTGGATTAAAGCGTGTGCCTGAGGCATTTGCGTCTTTCTTGCCTGTTACTTTTGTGGTTCTTTTGGTTACTTTCTTAGTTGGTGGCCACGACTTGTTCCACTGGACACACCACGACCTTTACGAAAAATTCTTGGCAGATGGTAAAACGCCTAACCCAGAATATGACGCTATTTTGGACGGTAAAAAAGGTTTCTTGAATACGCCTTTCTACCTTATCCGTATGGTTGCTTTCTTCGGTCTTTGGTATTTGATGTTCACTTTGATTCGTAAAGAATCTTTGAAAGAAGACAATGCTGCTAAAGGTGATTTCTCACACTATAATAAATTGATTACACTTTCGGCGGTATTCTTGGTAATCTTCGCGGTTAGTTCTTCAATTTCGGCTTGGGACTGGGTAATGTCTATAGACCCTCACTGGTACAGCACGTTGTTTGCTTGGTATATGTTCGCAAGCTGGTTCGTATCTGGTTTGGCTACCATTACTTTGGCTACTATTTTGTTGAAAGAACGTGGTTATTTGCGTCATATCAACGAAAACCATTTGCACGATTTGGGTAAATTCATGTTTGCGTTCAGTGTATTCTGGACTTACTTGTGGTTCGCTCAATTCCTACTTATCTACTACGCGAACATTCCTGAAGAAGCAATCTACTTCATTGAGCGTCGTGATGGTTTCAACGGACACTATACTGGTTTGTTCTTCTTCAATATCGTAATCAACTTCTTGTTCCCATTCTTGACTTTGATGACGCGCGATGCAAAACGCAAAACTATTTTCTTGAAAATCGTTGCGATTGCAATCCTTATCGGTCACTGGTTAGATTTCTACATGATGATGATGCCAGGTATGTTGAAAGAGCATAGCGGTTTTGGTTTCGTAGAATTCGGTGGAATATTGTTCTTTGCAAGTCTTTTCATTTATGTAATCTCTACGACTATTTCTAAAGCACCGTTGGTGGCCAAAAATCACCCAATGCTCGAAGAAAGTATTCACTTGGATACATAATAGAGTTTTTGTAATATTGTCAAACCTTCAAGCAATTGGTCGGAGTTTCTCCAAACGATTGCCTTGAAGGTTTGATTTTAATTATATTAAAGTCAAAAATCACAAAATTTAATCATTTAAACGTAATTCTTCTATGAACACTACTATCTTCGTCCTTGGAGGTATCCTTGTGTTAGCAATAACTTTTTTGCTTATGCGGGTACAATCTTTGGTAGATGTGCTACGCGGAAGTAATAAGAAACGTGCAGGCCTCAGCAATCAATTAAATGCTGCGGCTCTTTTTGTTTTCTTATTTGTGGGCTTTGCTCTTTTTGCATGGTCTTATGTGAGCGCACGTGAGTATTTTTTGCCTGAAGCGGCCTCTATTCATGGTCGTAAAACGGACTTCTTATTTTGGCTTACAATGGGTGTTACCCTTGTGGCTTTTGTGGGAGTTCACGTACTATTATTTTTCTTCTCTTTCAAATATCAATACAAAGAAGGAGCAAGAGCACGTTTTTATCCAGACAACCACAAATTGGAGTTGGCTTGGACTGTAATCCCTGCTATCGTTTTGGCAATGTTGGTATTTTCGGGCTGGAAAGTTTGGTCTGAAATCACTACTTACGACCCTGCCAAAGCAGATGTAAATTTGGAGATTATGGGCAAACAATTTAACTGGTTAGTTCGCTACCCAGGTAAAGACGGCAAATTGGGTAAACACAATTTCCGTACTATTGATGCTACCAACCAAATGGGTATGGATTTCACAGACGCTTCTAACGAGGCTGTTCTTGATGACTTCCTTCCACAAGAAATTCACCTTCCAAAAGGTAAATCAGTGCTTTTGAAAATTCGCGCACGCGACGTATTACACAGCGTATTTATGCCACACTTTCGTGTGAAAATGGATGCTGTCCCAGGTATGCCAACGTACTTCATGTTTACGCCTGACAAATCGACAAGCGATATGCGTGCAGAAACTGGTAACCCAGAATTTAACTACGAATTGGCTTGTACTGAAATTTGCGGAAACGGCCACTTCGGT
Organism: Flexibacter flexilis DSM 6793; assembly: GCF_900112255.1. NCBI lineage: Bacteria > Pseudomonadati > Bacteroidota > Cytophagia > Cytophagales > Flexibacteraceae > Flexibacter > Flexibacter flexilis. The sequence continues at coordinate 192,363 of NZ_FOLE01000007.1, read as the reverse complement.
ATGCGTTTCAAAATTGTAGTGGACGAACCAGAAGAATACGAGAAATGGTTTGCTTCGCAAGAATCTTTTGTGAAGAAAAATCCTGACTTGATGGCTTTGATGCCAACTAAATTGAAAGAAAAAGCACAAGCAATGTACCCTGTTGCTCCGCCAGCCCCAGCAGCTCCTGCTGCTGATTCGGCTACGGCTGCTGCTCCTGCGGCAGACTCAACTGTAAAAGCTGCTGCTTCAGTTTTAGGAAATTAACCATTTTAAACTATATTCATTATGTCTGTTACAGAAATACATACCTCAGTGCATCACGATTCGCACGCTCATGGGCATGACGAACACGACCATCATGAGCAAAATTTCGTAGAGAAATATATTTTCAGCACCGACCATAAAATGATTGCCAAACAATTCCTTGTTACAGGTTTGATTTGGGCATTTATCGGTGGCTTTTTGTCCATGCTCTTCCGTATCCAATTGGGTTTCCCGAACTTGGATATGAGCTTCCTTGAGCCTTTGCTTGGCGGCTGGATTGAAGATGGCAAACTAAACCCTGGTTTCTACCTTGCTTTGGTAACAATGCACGGTACTATCATGGTATTCTTCGTACTTACTGCTGGTTTGAGCGGTACGTTCAGTAACTTCCTTATTCCTTTGCAAATTGGTGCGCGTGATATGGCTTCGGGCTTTATGAATATGCTTTCTTACTGGCTATTCTTTGCTTCAAGCGTAATTATGCTTATCTCTTTGTTTATCGAAACTGGTCCTGCTTCTGGTAGCTGGGTAATTTATCCTCCATTGAGTGCTTTGCCTCAAGCGATGTCAGGTTCGGGTCTTGGTATGACCATGTGGCTTTCTGCAATGGCTATTTTTATTGCTTCGTCACTTTTGGGTAGTATCAACTACGTTTCGACTGTAATCAACATGCGTACAAAGGGTATGACGTTCTCACGCCTTCCACTTACAATTTGGGCGTTTTTCCTTACTGCTGTAATTGGTATTTTGTCATTCCCTGTACTTTTCTCCGCTGCTTTGTTGTTGATTTTTGACCGTAGCTTCGGTACAAGTTTCTTCTTGTCAGAAATTTATATCAATGGTCAAGCTCTTCCAAACGTAGGCGGTAGCCCAGTTTTATTCCAACATTTGTTCTGGTTCTTAGGACACCCAGAAGTATATATCGTGTTGTTGCCTGCTTTGGGTATTACTTCAGAAGTTGTATCTACTAACGCTCGCAAACCTATCTTCGGTTACCGTGCGATGATTGGCTCTATGCTTGGTATCACAGTGCTTTCGTTCATCGTATGGGCGCACCACATGTTCGTATCAGGTATGAACCCATTCTTAGGCTCAATCTTCATGTTCTTGACATTGATTATTGCGGTTCCTTCGGCGGTAAAAGCCTTCAACTACCTAACGACACTTTGGAGAGGTAACATCATCTTCACACCTGCTATGTTGTTCTCAATTGGTTTGGTGTCGTTGTTCGTGTCTGGTGGTTTGACAGGTATCGCGTTGGGTAACTCAGCGATTGATATTCAATTGCATGATACTTATTTCGTAGTAGCTCACTTCCACTTGGTAATGGGTTCTGCTTCATTCTTCGGTATGTTGGCTGGTATTTACCACTGGTATCCAAAAATGTTTGGCCGTATGATGAATGATAAATTAGGATATGTTCACTTCTGGTTTACTTTCATCGGTGTATATATGGTATTCTTCCCAATGCACTATATTGGTATCGCAGGTTTCCCACGTCGTTACTATACGTTCACAAGCTTTGATGCTTTCAAAACATTTGCAGATTTGAACGCATTTATCAGTATTGCAGCTTTCATTACGTTTGGCGCACAATTAATTTTTGCTTTCAACTTCTTCTATAGTATGTTCAAAGGCCGTCGTGCACCTCAAAACCCTTGGAACTCTAACACGCTTGAGTGGACTACTCCAATCGAGCCAGGACATGGTAACTGGGAAGGTGAAATTCCTGCCGTTTATCGTTGGCCTTATGATTACAGCAAGCCAGGTGCTGCGGAAGACTTTATTCCTCAAACTGTTCCTTTCTCTCAAACAAGAGAATCAAATCTTCCTCATGAAAATGAGTTGATAAAAGAACAAGAGGCTGATTTAGTAATCAATGGCTAATCAAAACAGTAATATTGGCTTTCGCCGATTTGGTATTTTTACCATTGCTGCTATCTATTTGTTAATTATGGTAGGCGGGATAGTTCGTAGTACAGGCTCTGGAATGGGCTGTCCCGACTGGCCTAAATGCTTCGGACAGTGGGTACCTCCTACACAGGAGTCCCAACTGCCCGAAAACTATAAAGAGATTTATGCTGGCAAGCGTAAGGATAAAAACCTCAAATTAGCTCGTTATCTGGATGTTTTGGGCTTGCCCGAACTCAGTTATGCGGTGGCTCACGACCCTGCCATTTACAACGAACCTACTTTTAATCCTGTCAAGACATGGATTGAATATGTAAATCGTTTGTTAGGGGCTTCTATCGGAATCTTAATCGTGGCAACGCTGGTTTATTCGTTCCGTTTCCGCCAAACCGACCCAACAATTACGTGGCTTTCTGCTGCGGCGGTGTTGCTTACGGTGTTTCAGGCGTGGCTCGGTTCGATTGTAGTTTCTACAAACCTGTTGCCTTTTATGATTACCTTACACATGGTTTTGGCAATTATGATGGTAGCTTTACTGATTTATGTAATTGCTCGCTCTCAAAAAGAAACTATTGTGGCGGATATTCCGAAAAATGTTACACTAATTCAGCGACTTATCTATACAGTAATGGCACTTTCTATGAGCCAAATTGTGTTAGGTACGCAGGTACGTGAAGGGGTGGATATGATTCGTGCAGCAGTAGAGCAAATCCCGCAGACGCTCATCGTGGACAGAATAGGACTTGTATTTTATATTCATCGTTCGTTCTCCATTTTGGTTTTGTTGGTGAATGTTTATTTGTGGTATAGCTTACGTCAGGCTTCAATGCAAAATAGCCTTTTGCTCAAATTGCAGAATAGCTTGATGTTGATAATCCTTGCGGCGGTGGTGACGGGTGTGGTGATGGCGTATTTTAATATTCCGGCCTTTGCTCAACCATTGCATCTTACGCTTAGCACAATAATGATTGGTTTGCAATTACTAATGGCTGTTCTGTTACGTTTTTATCAGCAAAAAGAAGTTGCACAAACTATGCAAACAACTGCTTAACACTCAACACACTAAAGTTAGGTTAGCAGCTTAATGTTTTTTTGACCGATAAATTTATGATGATTGCAGAACAAACGGCTTCGTTGACAATAATGGCCAAAGCGAAAGCCTATTTCGAGTTACTCAAAGCACGCCTTTCGGGCTTAGTAGTCTTTTCGGCGGCAATGATGTTTCTCTTGGCCAACAAAGGAACGCTTGATATTATGAAACTCTCGGCTTTGATGCTGGGTGGTTTCTTGGTAACAGGTACTTCTAACATTATTAATCAGATTATTGAAAAGGATTTAGATAAACTCATGACGCGCACTCAGAATCGTCCGTTACCTACGGGTCGTCTGAGTAAAGAAGAAGCAGCTACTTTTGCCAGTATTATTGGTGTGGTGGGTGTTTTGGTTTTGGTGGTTTGGGTCAATACGCTTACTGCCGCGCTGACGATTATATCTTCTATCCTTTATGCTTTCGTTTATACTCCGCTAAAGCGTAAAACGCCATTTGCGGTGGCCGTAGGGGCGATTCCAGGGGCTTTGCCTCCACTTATTGGTTGGGTGGCCTATTCTGGAGAAATTACTATTGAGCCGCTTGTGCTTTTTGGCATACAATTTATTTGGCAATTCCCGCATTTTTGGGCGATTGCTTGGGTAGCAGACGAAGACTATAAAAAAGCTGGATTTAGATTGTTGCCTTCGGGTGGCGGTCGTGATGTAAATACGGCTTTCCAAATAATGATTTATACGCTTTTCCTTTTGCCTTTGGGCTTGTTGCCTGCGCAATTTGGTATGACAGGTTTTACTTCTGCTGTAATTGCAACGGTGTGCGGCTCATTGTTTTTGGCACAAACATTTTATCTCATGAAAGAATGTTCTCGCCAAGCGGCATTGCGTATTATGTTTGGTTCGTTTTTGTATTTGCCTATCGTGCAAATTGCCTTCGTTTTGGATAAGTTATAACAGAGCAAAATATAATAAACAAATAGAATGTCAGACAAAAATTATATCGCAGAGGAGCCTCAGGCAGTCCTTTCCATGAACCCCAAAAAATTTATTTTGTGGTTGTTTATCGTAAGTATCATTATGATATTTGCTTCACAAACAAGTGCATATTTGGTTCGTAGGGCAGAAGGCAATTGGTTGGTAGTAGATTTTCCGCCTATTTTTACCATTAGTACAGTAGTGCTTTTGTTGAGTAGTGTTACGATGCAATGGGCTTTCAACGCCGCAAAGCGCGATAACATTGCTACTGTAAAATGGGCAATGCTGATTACCACCGTGTTGGGCTTTACGTTTCTTTATACACAATGGTTAGGCTGGGTGGCTCTGGTAGATATGAAAGTATTCTTCGGCGGACAAGGCAGCAACCCTGGTGGGTCGTTTGTGTACGTGATTTCGGGCTTGCATGCGTTGCACCTGATGGGCGGACTGCTTTTCTTGTTGGTCGTTACGGTAAAGGCTTTTAGGTATAATGTTCACGCTAAATCTTTGTTGGCGATTGACTTATGCAATACTTATTGGCACTTTCTTGATGTTTTGTGGATTTATCTGTTTGTCTTTTTGCTGATAAACCGATAAAATTGCATACAGGTATTTTGTTGTACATTATTAAATCATTTCATACACTTCATTATGGCTACAACAGCAACTATTAGCGAAAAAGATTCTAAAAATCTATGGAATGGTGGAGTAGAGCCGCTCAAAGCAAGCTACGGCAAGCTGATGATGTGGTTTTTCCTTCTTTCCGATGCGTTTACATTTTCGGCCTTCCTTATTTCCTATGGAGTGGCTCGCTTCGACTTCCCTGGCTTTACAGGTAGCTTAGCAGATTTTAAATATTCGGCTCTATACTGGCCTGTGCCTGACATGGTATTCAATGGTTTACCATTCTTTCACGGAGTAGAATTGCCGTTGGTGTTCGTGGGTATCATGACTTTTATCCTCATCATGAGTAGTGTTACGATGGTGTTGGCCGTAGAAGCTGGTCACCGCAGAGACCAACACGATGTAGAAAAATGGATGTTGTGGACTATCTTGGGTGGTATCGCTTTCTTGAGCTGCCAAGCTTGGGAATGGACGCACTTTATCATCGGCAACGAGCATTCTAAATATGGTTCGGCTACTTTGGTGGACGGTCAGTTGTTTGCTGGTGCTAACTTAGTGATGAACCAATACGGTCCGCCATTGTTCGCTGACTTCTTCTTCTTTATTACTGGTTTCCATGGTTTCCACGTATTCAGTGGTGTTGTTCTTAACGTTTTGATTTTCTTCAACACGGTAATGGGCGTATATGACCGTCGCGGACACTACGAAATGGTTGAAAAAGTTGGTCTTTACTGGCACTTTGTAGATTTAGTTTGGGTATTCGTATTTACCTTCTTCTATCTCATTTAATCACTAAAAAACTATCAGGAACAATATGGCATCTCATTCACACGACCATGCACATGCTGCGGCTGGCGAAATCGCAAAACCAAACACAGCGCATATCTGGAAAACATTCTGGATTTTGCTTGCTGCTACAGCGGTAGAATTTATTGTGGCTTTCTCGCTTGACAATAAAGCGGCACGCGTAAGCATTTTCTTGGCTCTTACTATCGTAAAAGCATTTTACATTATTGGCGAGTTTATGCACTTGCGCCACGAGGTTAAAGTATTGATTTGGTCTATCCTTTTGCCTCTTATCTTCATCTGCTGGCTTATTGTAGCTTTGTTGGTAGAAGGTACTGCGATTGGCGAAGCCAGAATGTAATTAAACTTATATTTTGATTCAAATTAGCCTACGGCTTTATAGTCGTAGGCTTTTGTACTCTAATACCATGAATAAATTTACCAAAATAGCAGTCTTGTTTGTGCTGCTTGTGCTGCCTTTAGGCTTTGTTATTTTTTTCCAAAAAGGTTCTGACAGTCAATACCTTGTTCGTAATTTTCCTGGTGAAAAAGCCTACTTGGAAGATGAAAATGGCCAAGTTCGCATCGTACCAGATTATAATACACTCACCGACCAAGAAGGTAAAAAATTCGACTCTAAGATATTGAAAGGCAAAGTGTATGTCGCCGATTTTGTTTTTACGCGCTGCACAGGCATTTGCCCAACCATGACAACACAACTCACACGCGTACAAGAAGCCTTCGCCGATAATCCAGAAGTAGTGCTTGTTTCTTATACCGTTGACCCAGAATACGATAGCGATTCTATTTTTAAGGCTTACGCCCAACATCATAAGGCCGTGTATGGCAAATGGTATATGCTCACTGGCCCGAAAGCGGACATTTATGATTTAGCAAACCACGCCTACATGGTGGCTGCTGCCGAAGAGGGAGAAGAGCAATTTGTACACACCCCCAAATTTACATTGATAGACAGAAAAGGCCGCATTAGAGGCTATTATGACGGAACAAGACCAGAGGATGTGGACAAACTCATTCTGGAGATAAAAGTAGTATTGCAAGAAAAAGAATGAAGCCCTATCACTCCTTAGTTTTATTGATATACGTTACGATTATACTATTTGCATTATCGTATTTTGCGCCAGAGGGTGTTTTGTCGCTCAATGGTTATGACCTAAAAGTTTTTCGCTCCAAAGATTTATTTCCCGAAAATACGCACACACCAGCCAAAGACATTTCGGCTATTGTGGCCATTGGTGAAGTGGATACGGCTGCCGTTTTGGTGGAAAGTGATAGTGCCGTAGCTGCCAGTTTGGACAGCACCAAGCACCAAGCCGCCGACTCTACGTTGACTAAGGAGTTGGAACTTGACCCGAATTTGCGCATTCAATATCCTGATAGCAATCCTGCTGTTTTGTATAATTTTTTTGCGGCGTTGGATAGTATTCCTACCAAACACCAACTAATTCGTGCTTTGCATATCGGCGACTCGCAGATAGAAGGCGACCGCATTACCTCGTTTCTGCGTCATCGCTTCCAAAAACAGTTTGGCGGCTGCGGCGTGGGTTTAGTGCCTATTTTTGAAATGACCGACGCGCGGCAAACCATTGAACCGCGTGCCGATGCCCATTGGATTAAATATGCGGCTTATGGTGCGGCAGGTCGCCGACCTATTCACAATTATTTTAGCCCAATGGCCAGTTATTTCAGGTTTTATCCCTTGCGTACCGTTACGCGTTCGGACACTGCGGCAGGCGACAGCACACCGACTTTTACTACGCGTTCCGTTCCGTCTGTGAAAGCGCAAGGCCAGTGGACGACAGCCGACGTAAAATATACGATTTCTTCGCGTTACTACCCGCTCAACGGTAAAGTAGAGCAAATCAAACTTTTTTATAGAAATGAAGCCAACCCGTTTGAGTTGGTCGTAAAGGCCGATAAAGACACGTTGGCGTCCGAACATTTTGAACCGCAAACAGGTTTGAGTGTTTATCAACATAATGTGGATAAAACGCCTCGCACTTTCAAATTTACCTTCAAAGGCTCGTACAGCCCCGATGTGTATGGCGCTTGTTTTGATTGTAAAGAAGGAATTGCGTTTGATAATATACCTTTGCGCGGAAGTTCGGGGTTGGAGTTTAGCAAAACTAATGCGGCTTTTCTCAAACAACAGCTTAACGCCCTTAATACCAGATTTTTAATCCTTCAATTTGGGGTAAATGTTGTGCCAAACGAAGTGAAAAGCTACCAGTTTTACGAAGATGCTTTTTACAAACAACTCCAAATTTTGCGTGCGGCCAGCCCGAGCATGACTATCTTGGTCATTGGTTTGTCGGATATGTCTAAGCGTGTGAACGGCGAGTATGTGTCTTACGGTAACATTACCAAAATTCGTGATGCGCAACGCAACGCGGCTTTTAAGGCGGGTTGTGCCTTTTGGGATTTGTACGAGGCGATGGGAGGCGAAAACTCTATGCCAAGTTGGGTAAATGCACACCCTTCTTTGGCGGCCAAAGATTACACGCACTTTAGCCCACGCGGTGCGCAAATTGTGGCCGAAATGCTTTACAAGTCCTTAATTTTGGAATATAACGAGTATCATCACCGCAAAAAACGCGGCCTTATTCAATAATTCACTAAGCAAATGAATAGCAAAACTCTTATTTCGCAGGTATTGTATTTTGTGGTACTCATTGGGTTGCAACTAATGGTGATGCGCAATTTTGCATTGTTTGGTTGGGCTTTTTGCTTCTCGTATGTGGGCGCAATTTTGCTTTTGCCGATGGCAACCGATAGCCTTGTGGTGATGCTCATTGCTTTTGCGACGGGTTTTGTTACCGATTTGTTTTATAACCAATTGGGAATCAATGCAGCGGCCTGCGTGTTGGTGGCGTTTTTGCGCCCAACTGTCCTGAAAATGCTCACGCCTGCGGGTGGCTACGAATCGTACATGGAAGTTTCTATTCCTTCGATGGGCTTGCGTTGGTACTTACTTTTTATGTTGCCGCTGCTGTTTGTGCATCATTTGGCTTTGTTTCTCATAGAATATGCCACGTTTGCCAAATTTTTTACGGCGGTCGGCAAGGCATTTTTTAGTACGATGTTCACGTTTGTGGTTGTTGTATTGGTACAGTATTTAGTGTATTCGCCTTTGGGTAAAAGAGATGGCGAATAGCTTATTTTTGGATAAAAATGTATGAAAGCAGATAATCAACCTATTTTATTTCCGCCTTTGTCTGGCCTGTTGTTTTTGTCGGGTATGGTGTTGGTGGGGCTTTTTGTGGGCAACGTGCTGGGAATGTTGTATTTGAAGGCGCAAGGCATTGAGGACATTATGGCTTTGATGAGTAATCCACAAAGTTATCCACATTCGCGTACGGCTTTGCTCGTGGTGCAGTTAATGACGGCCTTGATTGGCTTTATTGCCGTGCCTTTGGCATTTACGCGTTTTATTCATTGGCAAAAAATTAGTAGCTATAATTCTTATTTTCCTGAAAAACAGCTACTTGTATTGCTGGTGGCGATTCTTTTTACCATTGCTTTCATGCCTTTTAATGCTTTATTTATCAGGCTCAACGAGGCGATGCAATTACCCGAAAGTCTCAAAGCAATAGAAGAAGCCATGCGTGCGAAAGAAGACGAATTGAATAAACTTACGCAATTTCTTATCAATTTTGAAAGTTATCCACAAGCTCTTTTGGGCTTGATTGTCATTGCGGTAGTGCCTGGTATCGGCGAAGAATTGCTGTTTAGAGGTACACTCCAACCAATTTTTGTGCGTTTATTCCGCAATCAACACGTGGCTATTTGGGTAACGGCGATTGTTTTTAGCGCGATTCACTTTCAGTTTTATGGTTTTTTGCCGCGTATGCTGTTGGGTGCGGCCTTTGGTTATTTGTATTGGTGGTCGGGCAATATCTACGTGCCGATGTTGGCGCACTTTACCAACAATGCTTTTACGGTCGTGATGGTTTGGCTTTACAACCAAAACATGACCCAACTCAACTTTGAAGAAGCGCAAGACGTGCCCGTTTGGTTGTCGTTGGTGTCGGGTGTCGCGTCGGTTGCTTTGTTATGGTACATCTTCCAATTGTGCCGCGAGCGGTTTCTTTCTTTTTATGAAAAAGAATAGAAATTTCTTGTAATTTTCTTCTAAATGTCTTATTTTTAGGGAATGGCTATATTTGGCCTGTTTTCTATAATCAACTAATAATCAATTTGTTTTATGGCAAGCTTTAATAAAATCACCCTGATTGGCAATCTTGGCCGCGACCCAGAGTTACGCAACGTAAATGCGGAAATGCGTGTGGCTGAATTTTCGATTGCCGTAACCGAACGCTCAAGAGTTAATGGCCAAATGCAAGAAAAAACCGAATGGTTTCGCGTTTCTTTCTGGAATCAGAAGGCCGATGTAGTGATGAATTATTTGCGCAAAGGCAGCCCCGTGTATGTGGAAGGCCGCTTGAGTGTGCGCTCGTATGTGGACAAAGACGGAAAAGACCGCTATTCGTTGGAAGTGCAAGGCTCAGAACTTACACTTATCGGTGGCCGTGAAAATTCGGAAGGTGGTTCTGCTGCTGCGCCATCATCTTACGGTGCATCTTCTGCCGCCGCTGCGCCAATGGCTGCCGCTCCCGTAGCTCCGCCGCCTGCGCCGATGGCCTCTTCTGCTGCCGACGACGATTTGCCTTTCTAATCGGTTATCTGATGGTTTAATAAAATACTTTACGTTCTTGGACAGTAGTAATAACAATCCTTACTTGTTTTTAGCAATGTGGTTCGATGCTGCCGAATTATTGGCTTTGTCGGTTGTGTTATTGCTTGCTGCGTGGCTGATGCTGGCTTTGATTTGGAAGGCGGCATCAGCTTTTTTATTTACCCAACCCCAAACCATTGAGCAACTCAAAAACCAACCCGAACCGCGCTTGCAGCAAATCGCCCTGAGTTGGGAAAATCCCATGCAATTGCTTCGTAACCTGAGTATTATCTCAAAAGCTGTTTGGTTTATGTTGTTGGCTTTTGGCGTAAGTGCAATGTTTTATTTGGGCTTCTCCCCTTTTTGGTTGCTGTGGCTTGTGCCTGTATTTTTGGCTTGGGAAATGTCCTTGATGCTATCGGGGCGCGTGCAACCCATCAAAAATGTAGGTTGGCTCATGCCGATTGTGTTGTTTAACGAATGGGTTGTCAGGACGTGGATTGCCAAGCGGTTTGCCGACGCGCACAAAGTTACCGAACCCGAAAATACGGTTTTGTTGCAAACCAATGTTTCCGACGAGCAAAGCCGTTATAAAGATATGCTTCAGGCGATTGTGGCTTTTGATTCGGTGCAAGTAAAAAATATCATGCGGGCGCGTGTGCGCATTACGGCTTTCGACAAAACACTTACGTTTCATGAGCTTTTGGACAGAATCAATAAAACGGGTTATTCGCGTGTGCCGATTTTTAACGAAACCATTGATAGCATCGAAGGCATTTTGTATGTGAAAGACCTTATTCCGCACCTAAACGCCGACGAATATTTTGCATGGCAGCAGTTTTTGAGGCCTGCGCTTTTTGTTCCCCAAAACCGAAAAATAGATGATTTGCTCCGCGATTTTCAACAAAAACAAGTACACATTGCCATTGTGGTGGATGAATATGGCGGTACGTGCGGCGTGGTGACGATGCAAGACATCATAGAAGAAGTGGTGGGAGAAATAAATGACGAGTTTGATGATGCCGAAAAACAATATCGCCAGCTCAACGCCAATACTTTTTTGTTTGAAGGACAAATTTCGCTGCACGATTTTAGCAAAGTCTTTCATTTACAACCCAATTACTTTGATGCGGTGCGCGGCGAAAGCGAATCTTTGGCGGGGCTTTTGCTCGAATTGAACAAAACTTTACCAAAAGTTGGCGAAAAGATAGCATTTCAATCCTTTGTTTTTACTATCATTGGCGTAAGTAAAAGAGCCATTCGGCGCGTGCGCGTGCAGACAAATGCGGCTTCTTGAAAAAATACAGCAGATAAACTACAAAAATCCCTTCAAAAAATGAAAGTTACAGGCTTTTCTTTTATTCGAAATGCACAAATTTATGATTATCCGATTGTAGAGGCGATTACGTCTATATTGCCGCTGTGCGATGATTTTGTCGTGGCGGTTGGAAAGTCTGATGACAATACATTAGACCTGATTCGTAGCATTGCGCCCGAAAAAATTAGAATTGTAGAAACGGTTTGGGATGATTCGCTACGCGAAGGAGGACAAGTATTAGCCATTGAAACCAATAAAGCATTTCAGGCGATTGCCGCCGAAACAGATTGGGCTATTTATATTCAGGGCGATGAGGTGATTCACGAAAAATATTTGCCCGAAATCCGAAAGGCCATGCAAGCAAATCTGAATAACTCAGAAATAGACGGTTTGCTTTTGAACTATTTACATTTTTATGGTTCTTACGATTATGTGGGGGCTGCTTCGCGGTGGTATCGTCGCGAAATTCGGGTGGTGCGCAACAACAAGAAAATTTACTCGTACCGCGATGCGCAAGGTTTTCGTAAAAACGATAATGAAAAATTACGCGTAAAACTCATTGATGCGTATGTGTATCATTATGGTTGGGTAAAAGAGCCTGCCGCCATGCAACGCAAGCAAGAAAACTTTAATAAATATTGGCACGATGATGCTTGGGTGGACAAAAACATAGCCAAATCTGATGCTTTTGACTATTCGCAAGTAGATGCACTCAAAAAGTTTGACGGGACGCATCCGCAAGTAATGCACGAGCGAATTGCTCAGAAAAATTGGAAGTTTGATCACGATCTTTCGTACAATAATTATAAGACAAAAGATAAAATAAAGTTTTTTATAGAAAAGGTTACGGGATATAGGATTGGAGAATATAAAAACTATAAAATCGTTTAAATATCAATGAATTATCGCTCTTTTGGATTGCTCGGATTAGTGCTCCTGTTGCCTATGGCATCGTGGGCACAGCGTTGGAAAGATGTTTCTTCATTAAATGAAATGAATAAGGTTTATTACGTTCAAAAACCGAATGTAAAAGCCTGTAAGGAAGGTAAATTGTCTCCTATTTTGTTGCAAAGCACTGTCAATTACATTAACCAAATTCGGGCCTTGCATGGTTTGTTGCCTGTGGTACTAGACGAAAACGCCAGCGAAGAATCACAAAAGGCTGCTTTGATGTTGGCCGCTAATAAAAAAGTGGATCACCACCCACCAACCTCATGGAAATGTTACAGCAAAGAGGGGGCAAATGGCTGTGCGACGAGTAACTTGTTTGCGGGGGCTGGTTTTTGGGGAATGGCAAGAGCCGTAGAAGATTGGATGATAGATGAGAGTGTTTCTAATTTAGGTCATCGCCGTTGGTTGCTTACGCCTTCACTCAAATCGGTGGGCGTGGGTTTTGTATCGGATAGCCTTGGCACTGGTGCAATAATCAAAGTAATGAAAACTGCTGAGACATATTCGGCGCAAGAGTTAAATATTACGCCCAAAATGTTTGTGGCCTGCCCTTTTGAGAAATACCCAAGTTATTTGTTCAAAGAGAATTGGTTACTGTCTTTTACCGTGCCTATTATGGAAGGCGTGAATTTAGATAAAGCCAAAATTACGGTAACGGGCAATAATCAACGCATGGAAATTTTGGATAAAGAAATTGATGAGGTGCTTTATGGCGGTGGCCCTACGTTGATGTGGAAAGTTAAAGGCCTCGTGCCCTCACAACGCTACGAAGTGAAGATAGATAAAGTACAAATAAATGGAAAGCCTCAATCCTATAGCTATTGGTTTGAGCTTGTGCCCTAAATTACCGCGCCGACGGATTGGCGCAACTTTGTTTGCTGGTGCTGGCACAACTGCAACCCGAAGGGCAGCCGCTTGCACTTTTAGTGGCCGATTTGAAACGCTTAGATACCAAGTTGTAGAGGTAGCTAACTGCCGCGCTGAAAAGCAAAAACACTATAATATTTTGTAACATAACAGATTTGGAAATAACTTTAACCTAAAATCTAAACACATTCCATTCCGATTTGGTGCGTATCGGCAAGATTTGTACCCTGAAAATAACTACTAAGAAGGTTAAAGGCCTGATTTTGAATTATTAATAAATATGAAAATTTCGATTATTACCGTTGTATTTAATGGAATTGAGACGTTAAAGAATTGTATAGATTCTGTGTTGGGGCAAAAATACGACGACATCGAGTACATAATTATTGACGGAGCTTCTACGGATGGCACTGTTGAGTTGGTGAAAAGCTACGGCGATAAAATCAGTAAGTTTGTCTCTGAGCCAGACGGAGGCCTTTATTTTGCCATGAACAAAGGAATCGCTTTGGCTACTGGCGAGCTTATCGGAATTTTGAATGCAGATGATTTTTATGCAGATAATCAAGTAGTTACAGACGTAGTCGCGCATTTGCATCATCATCCCGCCGACAGCGTTTATGCCGATTTGCTGTATGTGAATAAAGACGAACCCACCAAAGTAGTACGTTATTGGAAATCAGGGGTTTTGAAAAGTCGCCGCCAATTTGTGTTTGGTTGGATGCCGCCCCACCCTACTTTTTTTGTCAAAAAATCGGTGTACGAACGTTGCGGAATGTTTGATACGCAGTTTACCAGTGCCGCCGACTACGAACTAATGTTGCGTTTTTTGTACAAAGAACATATTTCGGCTACCTATTTGCCGCGTGTTACTACGCTTATGCGCGTTGGTGGCAAAAGCAACCAGAACATTAAAAACCGCATTCACGCCAACAATGAAGACAAACTCGCTTGGCAGAAAAACGGCTTGCCTTTGCGTTTTTATACCATGTGGCTCAAACCCGCGCGTAAACTTCCCCAATTCTTTAAGAAATATAAAGAGTAAAATAACCTATGCGTCGCGCAAACGAGTGCATTTTGTGGAGGCTTTTTGGCTAAGTTTCAAGAATCTTTCGCAATTTTGCAGCGTTTTTCTTTGGGTAAAATTTTCGCCCAAAGGAACTTACTTGCAACAAATTCCTTTGACAAGAACGTAAGGTGTGTAATCTCAGGCAAGAGATTACGTGTTAATTGTTTTTTCGCATCATAATTCAAAATATTCAATGAAAGATTTTATTAACAATGATGATATTCTCCGTGCGCTGGCTACGGTCGAAGAACCAGACCTCAAAAAAGACCTTGTGAGTTTGGGAATGATTAAAGACATCGTGTTGGGTGTGGGTTCTGTGAAATTTACGGTGGTGCTTACTACGCCAGCTTGTCCGCTCAAAGACCTGATTCGCCAACGCTGTGTAGATGCCATTCACAAACACGTAAGCCCAACGCTGGACGTACAGGTAGAAATGACCGCCAACGTAACGTCTGCACGCAGCGGAGAAGCATTGTTACCGAATGTAAAAAATATTGTGGCCATTTCTTCGGGCAAAGGTGGCGTAGGTAAATCTACGGTTACTTCCAACTTGGCTTTGGCTTTGGCACAAACTGGCGCAAAAGTAGGTTTGATTGATGCCGATATTTCGGGGCCTTCTATTCCCGTGATGTTTGGTGCTGAAAATGCGCAGCCAGAAGTGATGCAAATTGATGGTAAAAATTATTTAGTTCCGATAGAAAAATATGGTGTTAAGTTGCTGTCTATTGGCTTCTTGACTCCCGCCGAACAAGCAGTACCTTGGCGCGGCCCAATGATGAGTTCGGCTTTGCGTCAGTTTATCGGCGATTGTTATTGGGGTGAGTTGGATTACTTGCTCATCGACTTGCCTCCAGGTACAAGCGACATTCACCTTACTTTGGTGCAAACCGTGCCCGTTACAGGTGCGATTGTGGTTACTACACCGCAAAAAGTGGCTTTGGCCGATGCGCAAAAAGGATTGAATATGTTCCGCCAACCAAACATTAACGTACCGATTTTGGGTGTGGTAGAAAATATGGCGTATTTCACGCCTGCCGAATTGCCAAACAATCGTTATTATATTTTTGGTCAAGGTGGCGGCCATGCTTTCGCTGAGCATTACAATATTCCGTATTTGGGCGAAATTCCGTTGGTGCAACGTATCCGCGAAAGTGGCGACGAAGGCCGC
Organism: Flexibacter flexilis DSM 6793; assembly: GCF_900112255.1. Taxonomy (NCBI): domain Bacteria; kingdom Pseudomonadati; phylum Bacteroidota; class Cytophagia; order Cytophagales; family Flexibacteraceae; genus Flexibacter; species Flexibacter flexilis. The sequence continues at coordinate 176,711 of NZ_FOLE01000007.1, read as the reverse complement.
CCTGTGGCTTTGGACGAAAGCAGCCAAATGAGTGCAGCTTTTGCAGGTTTGGCGCAACAAGTAGCGCAACAAGTAGCTTTACGCAATGCCAACGCCGAAAAAACAAAAGTTGTCGAAATTAAAGCGTAATCGCTTTTTTTACCCATAAAGCGCAACCCGCCTCAAAAGTAACTGACTTCTGAGGCGGGTTGCGCTTTGATAAACCTTTGTATAAATAATATCTTGTGAGATGATCACGGTGCTTGACTTTTATTTAAGGAAAAGTAAAAACGCCTTGCTCTTTACTTTTAGATATAATACTCATCGCCCAAAAGCCAAAAGAGCTTCATTTCGAAAATTTCGAAAATTATACATGACACTACTACTCTTATCGATATATTTGCACCGTAAAACAGCAAACACAAGTCTTTTTTGTATTCTGTATAGTTTTGTTCAGCTATCAGGAAGGTCGTTTTACGCTCAAAAACATTATTTCTAAAAAATTGTATGACAAATAATCTTGCTCCCGCAAACGACAAAAAAATTCTGTGGATTATCGGTGTGCTATCGGTGGTAATTCCGATTGTGGTAGCTGTGCTGCTTTTCATGCCTCAAACAGGCAATTTGGGCGATCTTGACGTTTCTTTTTTGCCACACCTGAATGCCGTACTTAATTCTGCGACGGCTATCGCCTTAGCGATGGGATATTATAAAATCAAAACGGACAAACCTGCCGAACACCGCATGTTGATGCTGTCGGCATTTGCTTTGTCGTCTATTTTCTTGGTTTCGTATGTGTTGTATCACTTTCAAGCACCTTCTACGCGCTTCGGTGACCTCGACCACAATGGAATTTTGTCGGAATCGGAACTTTTAGCGGCAGGTTACGTTAGGTACATATATTTTGTACTATTGTTGGCGCATATTATATTGGCGGCGGTAATCGTTCCGTTTGTGTTACTTTCTATTTATTTTGGCCTTACAAAACAGATTGCACGTCATAAGAAAGTTTCGGCTTATACGTTTCCACTTTGGCTTTTTGTAGCCATTTCGGGTGTGATTGTTTATTTGATGATTAGTCCTTATTACGGCCATTGAGCCTGATAAGAACGAAAACTTTAAATACTATTTTATGAAAAATGTATTGAAAATCACGTTTTTGGTCGTTGCCATGATGCTTTTGTGGCAAATAGATAGCGTTGCGCAATGTGCGATGTGCCGTGCAGTAGTCGAACATAACGTTACGTCTGGCAACACAAAAATTGGTGCGGGACTCAACACAGGTATTTTGTACTTGATGTCTGTGCCTTACATCACGTTTGCGGTGCTGGGCTATCTTTGGTATAAACATACACAGAAAGAAAATGCAAACAAGACCAAAATTGCAGGCTCTCGTTGAGGGTCGATGTCCGCGCTGCGGCGAAGACAAATTATTCTCACATAGTGCGTTAAGTCTCAAAAATTTTGACAAAATGCACACCAACTGTTCTAACTGTGGTATGCGCTACGAGATAGAACCAGGCTTTTTTATTGGTGCAATGTATGTGAGTTATGCCATTACTGTTGGCATGATGCTCGTAACGGGCTTTTTGCTTTACCACTTGGCAGGGAACCCTGAAGCGTGGGTGTATATCACGACTGTAGTCGGGCTTTTTATTATGACCTTGCCGCTTATTTTTCGGACGGCGCGAATTATTTACATTTATTCGTTTTCGGGAGTGGACTACGAACCCGAAAAATATTTGAAAAAGGCTTCTTAAGACCTAAAAACCAGCTAATTGTGGGTGTCGTGCAACTTTGTGCGATGCCCTTTTTATTTTTGATTCTAAAAAGCTAATTTTGCCCCAAAAATTTAATACAAAATATATTTTTTTATGGCTAATACATCAGACCTTTCAAGAGGTTGCTTTATCCGTTATAACAACGAGTTGGTTCAAGTGCTTGAATACGAACACCGTACACCTGGTAACTTGCGTGCTTTTTACCAAGTAAAAATGAGAAACGTAAAAACTGGTAAGTTGGTAGAAAACCGCTTCCGTGCTGGTGAAGATATTGACTTGGTACGTGTGGATTTCCGCGAACTTCAGTATGTTTATAAAGAAGGTAATGCACTTGTTTGTATGGACAACGAAACTTACGAACAACTTTACATTGACCAAGTTTTGTTCGGCGACGGTTTGCAATTCATAAAAGAAGAGATGAACGTGAAGATTGCTTTCGATGGCGATTTGGCCATTGCTGCCGAACTTCCGCTTACCGTAGAGCTTGAAATTACTTATACAGAACCAGGCGTAAGAGGCGATACTGCTACGCGTACGCTTAAGCAAGCAACCGTAGAAACAGGTGCTACTATCAACGTGCCTTTGTTCGTGAACACTGGCGACCGCGTAAAAGTAGATACACGCACTGGCGACTATATCGAACGCGTTAAATAATCGGGATTTTATTCATTCCAAACAAAAAAGCGTAACTCCGAATCATCAGAGTTACGCTTTTTATTTTATTAAAAATTTAGCTGGTTATTCAAAGCTAATATCAAAAGGCAAACGCGCTTGTACGCCTCTGATTTCTTGCAAATGCTTGATTTGGCGCACATAAGGAGCAAGCTCACCGTATTGCGCATTGAAAATACGTGCGTCTGCTTCGTTGTTCAAATCGCTCATGATTTTTTCAAAGAAACTTTGCGTAGCAGGCAATTGCTTGATGCGGTATTCGCCTTCTTTCAATTTGGCTTCCGAAGCCGCCAACTTAATGGCATCGTCTAAGCCACCCAACACATCAACCAAACCTTTTTCTTTGGCTTCTACACCCGACCATACGCGGCCAGAAGCTACAGCACGCAAATCTTCTACTTTCATGTGGCGGCCTTCGGCGGCTTTGCTCGTAAACTCGCCGTAGATTTTCTCTACGCTTTGTTGAATTACTTTGCGTTCGTAAGCTGTCAGCGGACGAGTCATATTGCCCAAATCCGAAAACTCACCTGTTTTCACGCCGTCCATCGTAACGCCCAATTTGTTGTTCAATAATTTTTGGGTGTTGAACATCATGCCAAACACACCGATAGAACCCGTAATAGTAGTTGGTTGTGCTACGATTTTGTTGCAACCCATCGCCATGTAATAACCGCCAGAAGCTGCCACATCGGACATAGAAGCGATAATTGGTTTTACTTTTTTGGTAAGCATCACCTCGCGCCACATTACGTCGGAAGCCATTGCGCTACCACCTGGAGAGTTAATGCGCAACACCACTGCTTTTACTTTTTTGTCCAAACGCGCTTTGCGGATAGCTTCAGCGATGCGGTCAGAGCCGATTACCTCATCGCTGCCTTTGCCCGACGTGATTTCGCCCGAAGCAAAAATTACAGCTACGCGGTCGCCACTGCCTTTGCCTTCGTTAAGTTCTGATTTTTCGTCGTCAGCTTTTTGGTAGCTGCTAAGGCCGATAAATTCGATTTTGTCGTCAGCTTCGATTTTGAGCAATTTGCGCAACTCGTCTTGCACTTCGTCGTAATAGCCTAAGTTGGTTACGATTTTGTATTTGAGTGCGTCGGCGGCATCGCGCACCAACATTGAGTCAGAAATTACTTCTAATTGTTTGCGGTCAATTTTGCGTGATTCGGCTACTTTGTCCAAGTAGTGATTATAAATGGAGTTGAGGAATGACGTAGTTTGTAGGCGGCTTGGTTCGCTCATTTTGTCGAGGAAGAAAGGCTCAACGGCACTTTTAAAATCACCTACTTTAAAAATTTCAGGCTCTACTTCCAATTTTGCCAACGTTCCTTTGAAGAAAGTAATGTTGGAACTGAGGCCGTTAATTTCCATCAAACCCGCAGGATTAAGGTAAATTTTGTCGGCAACGGAAGCTACATAATACGCGCCTTCGCTGTACATTTCGCCATAGGCAAGAATGAATTTGCCTGATTTTTTGAAGTCGATCAAGGCGTTACGAATTTCTTCTAACGAAGCAAAACCCGCACGCACCGACGACATGTCTAAATAAATGCCTTTGATATTGTCGTCTGTTTTGGCTCTGGCCAACGTCTTTTTAAATTCTACGATACCGATTCCGCCTTCATCGTTTCCGACAGGAAGATTCAAATCTTTGAACGGATTATCGCCGCTTTCGCGCTCTACGATAGGGGCATCAAACGAAATTTTTAGCACAGAATTTTCTTCTAGAATTGGCGCATCACCTTTGGAAGCAGACGCGGCAATGCCCACGAAAAGCAGAAAACCAATGACCCATGTAAGGAAAATCCCTACCACTGTGGCCAATACATATTTCAGAAATTGCATAATTTTGAGGGGGTTAGTATGATAATAATGGTAAACTTTAAATTTTTATCGTTACAATATTAGATGATATAAATCGAAAACCCGTGTTTATTCTTTACTAAAGGTATAAAATAAAGGCTAAAGGCTGTTTTTACGGACGAATTATAAATTAAGTTATTACCTTTGAAGACCTTTACTTCAATTATTTTAACACATGGGCATTAGAATTGTGTTCATGCCACTACACGAGTATTTAACCCAATGAAAATACAAATTTCGGCTGTTATTATTGCTTTTAACGAAGAAAAAAACATTGCTCGTTGTTTGCGTTCTTTGCAGGGCGTGGCAGATGAAGTAATTATAATTGATTCATTTTCAGTAGATAAAACCGTAGAAATAGCCACCTCGTTGGGTGCAAAAGTGCAACAACGCGCTTTTGATGGCTACGCTTCCCAAAAAAATTATGGCAATGATTTGGCTCAAAATGACTGGATTCTGTCGCTTGATGCCGACGAAGAGTTGAGTCCAATACTGAAAGAAAGCATTTTGCAAGCAAAAGCCAATCCACAAGCCGACGCGTATAAATTCAATCGCGCTATTTTTTATTTTAACCAATGGATTAGGCATGGCAACAGCTACCCCGATTGTAAAGTGCGCCTTTGGAATAAACAAAAAGGTAGTTGGGGCGGTGGCAGCGTACACGAAACTTTGCAGCTTACGGCAGGGACAAAAACTGCAAAATTAGCAGGCGATTTATATCATTATTCGTATGAATCGGTGGAGGCGCAAGCCGCACAAGGCAACAAATATACAAGCCTTGCGGCAGCGGATATGTTTGCTTCGGGCAAGCGTGCGACTTGGGGAAAATTACTGCTGAGTCCAGTTTCTAATTTCCTGAAAGGCTATTTTTTTAGAGGTGGTTTGCTGGACGGCAAACAAGGTTTGGGCGTGTCGGCCATGTTTGCACATGGTGTTTTTCTGAAATATCTAAAACTTTTTGCTTTGCAAGAATCGTTCAAAATATCGCTGATTATTTCTACTTACAACCGCAAAGATGCTTTGGAATTGGTATTGCTTTCGGTGCTACAACAAACCCAAATGCCTTTTGAAGTAATTGTAGCAGATGACGGATCTCGTGCTGATACACAAGAACTTATAGCGTCATTTCAATCAAAATTTTCTGTGCCACTTCGCCACTGTTGGCACGCTGATGAGGGTTTCAAACTTTCTCAAATTCGTAACAAAGCGATGGCCATGGCGCAAGGCGACTATTTGGTAAGCATAGATGGCGACATGGTCTTGAACCGCCATTTTGTCGCCGACCAACGTGCCTTGGCGCAAAAAGGATTTTTTGTACAAGGTTCGCGCGTGCTGCTTTCGGATGAAAAAACCAAAGAAGTATTAGCGCAAAAAAATATAAATATTCGGTGGTGGGACTCTGGTATTAAGAACCGATTTAATGCGATGCACATTCCGTTTATGATGCGCCGAATGGCCAAAAAACGTGACGATATTCGCGCGATTCGGGGTTGTAGTATGGCCTTTTGGCGCGAAGACTGCATCCGAATCAATGGGTTTAATGAAGCGATAATCGGGTGGGGCAGAGAGGATAGCGAATTTGCGGTACGGCTGATTAATAGCGGCGTGTATCGGCACAATATCAAATTTGCGGCAGTGGCTTACCACTTGTATCATCCCGAAAATAGCCGCGCCACATTGCCCGAAAACGACCGTATTTTGGCCGATGCCATTGCCCACAAAGCGACTTATTGCGAAAAAGGCATCAATGCTTATTTGTCTTAACTATTGATAAAGAGATAAAAATGAAATTCATTGTATCTATACCTGGTTTGGCGCACACTATTCCCATGAACCATTATGTTCCACAGGCTTTGCGCAGTTTGGGGCATGAGGTGATTGTCTTTAATCACGAACGAGACAATTGGGTAGAAAAAATTCGCGAGAAAATATCTAAACCTGCATTCTTGGATTACAAAAACGAGCAGCTACTTCAGCTCATCGACCGCGAAAAACCAGACGTATTTTTTAGTATTTATGGCCGCACGCAAACGGCTGAAATAATCCGAAAAATCAAAAGTAAAAAGATTTTGACGGCTTCTTGGTGGCTCAACGACCCATTTCAGTTGGGTTTTGAGGCAGCACCCGCCGCTGAATACGATTTTTATTTTACCAATAGCCTTTACACGCACGACGATTACCGCAAAAAAGGCGTTCAAAATATTTATTTCTTGCCCGTGGGCATTATGCCCGAGTTGCATAAACCCATGACGCAGCGTCAGTACAAATATGACGTGCTGTTTGCGGGAGACCACAAGCCCAATCGTGAAGAAATATTGGCCGATTTGGTGAAAAAAGGAATTAAAGTAGCCATTATGGGGCCTTGGAAAGCTCGCAAAATGAAATACGATGATATTTTGGCTCCTTATTTTATCAAACGTTCGTTTTTTACGCCCGAAGAAATGGTGCAGGTTTTCCAACAATCCAAAATTGTATTGAATGTTCATACATGGTTGGATTTGTGCGATTATGGCGTAAATCCCCGTTTGTTTGAAGCCAGTGGCAGTGGCTCGTTTCAGCTTTGCGACGACAAAAAAGAAATTTCGATGTTGTTCGAACCGCAAAAAGAAGTGGTTTTGTATAAAAGTCCAGCCGAGTTGCCAGCACTTATTGAGTATTACTTGCAGCACGACCAAGAGCGCGAAGCCATTGCAGAAGCTGCTTATCAACGTGTTGTGCGCGACCATACCTACACGCAGCGCATGCAAACTGTTCTTGATTTAATAGCAAAATCCAAAAAATAAAAGCCTGCAAAAAAAGAAACCATGCCTACAACCCAACCAAATTATTGGATTATGCAAGCCTATGGCCATGTTGGTATTCTCAACGAGGCCAAATATGCGCTGCTTTCGTTTTTGGCTGGTACGCCCGCCGACAAATTGCCGCAGATTATTATTTATACCGACCAACCCGCATTTTTCAAATTGTTTGAGCACTATGTTACTTTCAAAGCGATAGATAAACAATTGATTAAGGAGTGGAGCGGCGAAATTAATTTTGTACATCGGGTCAAAATCAAGATGTTACAAGATTTTTGGGCTACGCACACACACGGCAATTTGTTATACACCGACACTGATGTAACATTCCTAAAATCAGTGCCCGCACTTTTTGAGGCCATCGAACAAGGGACATTTTTAATGCATGTGTCGGAAGGGGCTATTTCGCCAAAATCAAACCTGACTATCAGTAGGTTGTACAAATTTTTCAAAACAAATCCGAAAGAATTGGCGCATTTTTGGGCAGCAGCAGACCCCACTACGCTCCAAATGTATAACGCGGGTGTATTGGGAATGAATTCGGGTATGTTGCTTGAAGACGTGCTTAGGCTCACCGACGATATGTACAAGATTTTTGAACGACACATCGTAGAGCAATTCGCGTTTTCGTATTATGCCCAAACCAAAGCCCCTAAACTGATGGTAGTGAATGATTTTATTTTCCATTACTGGAATTTTAAGGAGTTTCGAGGCGTATTGGCCGATTTCTTTACCAAATATGAAGGAGAATCTTTGCAAAAACTCATAGCATTGCACACACTTTTGTTGCCGCAAGACATGGAAAAGCCCAAACGCGCCTACGAAGCATTGAGTTTTTTGCCACGTACATTGCGCAAATTGTCGGGCAAACGCTGGACAATGCCGCCGTATAGATTTTAGATAATCAAATGACTAGCTATTTGTTGTGGGTAGTGGTGCAACCGTTTTTTCCAACCGAAATTCAAAGGTTGTGCCTCGCCCAATTTTGCTACTAACGGTGATTTTTGAGCCGTGCGCATCAATGATTTGTTTGACGATGGCCAGCCCCAAACCCGTACCGCCTTTGTCTTTCGAACGACTTTTGTCTATGCGATAAAAGCGTTCAAAAATGCGTTTTTGGTGTTCTTCGGCAATGCCCGGCCCGTTGTCGCGCACCGTGATGCTTACAAAATCTTTACTCGACTCCAAGCCCACGATTACTTTCCCATTATCATTTCCGTATTTAATGGCGTTTTCGATAAGGTTAATAAGCACCTGCCCGATGCGGTTCACGTCGCCCAACACCCAATATTTTTTGTCGGGTTTGCTGTCCAGCTTTAAAGTAGTGTTACGTTTTTGTGCTTTCTTTTCCAATTGCTCAAAAATATCATTAATCAATTCGCTTATTTCTAACGGTTTGATTTTCATAGTAATATAACCCGTTTCCATTTGCGAAAGCGTAATGAGGTCTTGCACCAGGGCTTCCAAACCGTCCAAACTTTTAGCGGCTTTTTTCAGAAATTGGTCACGAACTTCTGGGTCGTCGGCTGCGCCGTCCAGCAGCGTATGTACAAAACCTTGCGCGGCAAAAATCGGGGTTTTCAGTTCGTGCGAGATGTCGGCCAAAAATTCACGGCGATAGTTTTCTATGCGTTTTAGCTCGTCAATTTCTTGTTCTTTTTTGCTGGCATAACGCATCATCTCGTCATTGATTTTGCGAATTGGCTCAATAGAACCGAAGCGGCTTTTGGTGAGCTTAAAGTCTTTCCGACGGAGCTTTTCGATGGCGGCGTGCAAATTCTGCAACTCCCTGAACACGAGATATTCCATCGAAAAATAACTAAGCATAAACGCCGACACAAACGACATGACAGCCGCCAAAATCAGGGCGTTGGTCGGTGTGTTATCTATTAGCGAAACAAAAGCCGTCGTAACACCCGACACCACCAAAGCCAAAATCGCCGAAACTACTCTCGAATTGAACATGAATTAATAGCAGAATTTTTGTTTGCAAAGTTTTGCTAATAGACAAATTACAGCGCACTATTCCAAATTTCCCATGCTTTTTCGGCCTGCAAATGCAACATTTCTAAACCGTTGGCCACGTGTGCGCCTGCGGCTTGGCCTTTTTGCATGAACAGTGTTTCAGTTGGGTTGTACACCAAATCAAACAGCAAATGGCGTGGTGTAAGTTGCTCGTAAGGCAAAGGCGGACAAGTTTCGGTGTTCGGATACATTCCCAGCGGGGTAGTGTTAATGATGAGCGTGTGCGTTTGCAAGGCTTCCGCCGTGATGTCTTCATATGCCCAAACGCCGCCGTCTTTGGCTTGTCGCGAAACTTCCCGAAAATCAATGCCCAAATCCTGCAAAGCCGCTTTTACGGCCTTGCTCGCGCCACCAGTTCCCAAGATAAAGGCTTTGGTGTGCGTGTTGTTATGGATTTGAATATTTTTCTCTAACGACAATTTAAAGCCATAATAATCTGAATTATAGCCAATTAATCGCCCATCGGTTTCTACTTTAATCACATTCACCGCACCAATGCGTTGAGCGGCTTCGTGCAACTCGTCCAGAAACGGAATAACGGTTTCTTTGTGTGGAATGGTTACGTTTAGGCCGCTCAAATGCGATTTGCGCGAAACCAACACAGGAAAAAGCTCAATGTCTGGCAACGGGAAAAGCTCATAATACGCGTCTTTGATTCCTTCGCGAATGAATTTTTCAGTAAAATATTTTTTAGAAAACGAATGAGAAATTGGGTATCCGATAAGGCCGAATTGTCGCATGAAATAAGTTTGGATAAACAAGCAATTGATTATGGTGTCAAACCTTTAAGTCCCAAAGACTTAGAAGGTTTGACTAAAAATGATTAACGTCTGCCGCCGCGTCCGCCACCACTGCTACGCCCGCCATTTCCGCCGCGCGAATTGCCTGCACCGCTACCTCCTTTGCCTTTGCTAGCCGCAGGTTTGCGCGTGCCGCCGCTCGTACTTCTTGGTTTTTTATTGGGCGGTGGCAAATTTTTGGCTTTTTTCTCATGAAAAGCCCCTTGAAATGTTGGGTCTTCTTTTTTGCGTTGGTTGTCTATGTTACGCAACATATTTTGGTTTTCTTCAAACGGCGTGCTGGCCACTTCCACATTGGGCGGCAAGGGTTGGCGCGGAATACTCATGCGAATAATCGACTCAATTTTGGCGATGTGGTATTCCTCATCTTTGGTCAGGAACGTAAAGGCTTGCCCTTCGTTATTGGCGCGACCCGTGCGGCCAATTCGGTGTACATAATCTTCGTAAATAATCGGTACATCAAAATTGATTACGTGCGAAACCATGCTAATGTCCAAACCTCTGGCCGCTACGTCGGTGGCTACCATCACGCGCACTTGTCCGTTACGAAACGCATCCATTGTATTGATACGCGAGTTTTGGCCTTTGTTGGCGTGCACCACACCCACACCTTTCCAAAAGTGTTTTTGTAGGAATTTATACAAATCTTCGGCAGTGTGTTTTGTTTTCACGAACACAAAAACACGCGGCGCGGCTTCTTCATCTTTAATCAGATGCAAAAGCAAATTGCGTTTGGTTTCGATGTTGGGCACTTCAAAAAGCACTTGGTCGATGGTCTCAATCGTGGACGATTGCGGAGCAACTTCTATGCGTGTCGGATATTCCAAAAACTCTTCAGAAAGCGTTACAACCTTGTCGGGCATGGTGGCCGAAAACAACAGATTTTGGCGTTTGCGTGGCACGACTTCGAGTATTTTGCGGATTTGGGGCATAAAACCCATGTCCATCATTTTGTCGGCCTCATCGAGTATCATGGTTTTTATTTCTTTGAGAATAATATCACCTCTCAAATACAAATCCAAGAAACGGCCAGGCGTTGCCACCAAAATATCAATGCCTTTGGCGATGGTCATAATTTGGGTTTTGGGGCCAATTCCGCCATAAATAACCGTATGCCGTATGTCGGTATGGGCGGCCAAAAGTTTAATGTTATCATCAATCTGCATGGCCAACTCGCGCGTGGGAGCAAAAATAATGGCGCGAGGGTGTAGGCCTTGTGCATACTTAATTTTCATGAGGAGTGGCAACAAAAACGCAGCGGTTTTGCCTGTTCCTGTTTGGGCTATACCCAAGATGTCGTGGCCTGCACTGATGGCAGGAATGGCCTTTTCTTGGATTGGCGTAGGGGCTTCGTAGCCCAATTCTTCGATAGCCGTCAGTAATTGTTTATTGAGTTCAAAATCTGCGAATGTCATTGCAAAAACAAAAGAAATGAAAAGAAAATAGTCATAATTTGCTGACTATCAGTAGAAAAGTATAAAATTGTTTTTTTATACAAAGATTTTTTTATGAATAATTAATTAAAGTTTTATGAATTATTTCACTTTAAATATTTTTTTTACAAATTTACCACACTTTAAAAGTTTGTGGTCAATGGTAAACATCTATCATCAATATCAAATGATGAAGCAAAATCATTTGATTGTTTCGTATAGCGGTACGCTCAACGGGGAGCTTATTGCCTCTCTGCTTCAGCTTTCTGATGCAAAGCTGAAGGAGCAACAAGTCAATGTACGGAAAAAAAAGAATATCATCAATATTCTGATAGAATGCTTACAAAATATCTTTTATCATTCCGAAATGGAACTTCCTGCCCTGAAAGAATGTATTCTAATGCTCAGTAAGCAAGATGACGAGTATGTTATTTACACGGGTAATTATTTGCGCCAAGACCGCGCCAAGGTATTACAAGCAAAATTAGAAAAAATCAATCCATTATCCCAAGAAGAAATACATCAACTCTATTTGGCAACGTTAGATAGCGGTCAGATTTCTGCCAAAGGTGGAGCTGGTCTGGGAATCCTCCGAATCATTCGGGAGTCAGGCCAAAAACTTGAATATGCTATCGAAAATATAGATAACGAACACGCTTTTTTAGGTTTGCAAATAAAGATTGGCTCACTTTGCGAGTCTGCGTAATTCTTTTTAGTCAAATATCTTTTAACTCATTGGCCAGAATCCCTTGAACACATGGAAAAAATAATATTAGAGGCTACGCCCACCACACCACAAATCATCTTAGACCCCGCAGGACGTTTTGAATTTGGAGGCAAATCCTTGCCAGAAAACTCCTTTGAATTTTATAGACCAATTTTAGAGTGGCTCGACGAATTTAACAAATCCTACAAAGGTGATTTTCCTGTTTCTCTTAGCTTTAAGTTAGAATATTTTAATACTAGTTCTACTTCGCATTTCCTGAAAATAATCAAAAAAATAGACGCGTTGTTTGCCAGCGGCTACGATGCCAGTATTTTTTGGTTTCATGACCCCGACGACGACGACATGAAAGAAGCAGGGGAAGATTTTCGCCAATTGGTGCGCATTCCTATCAATATTGTGGCAGAAGACATTCCGCAAATGCCTAATGAATAAGTAAAAGGGATTTGGCAAGCATTTTGTTTAAGGGGTAATAACTTCTTTGCAGATAGCAGCTTATGCAGCAAAATTTGTTGCATAAGCTGCTACTTTTTTTGCGCAGATTGTTGTATTTTTGCTGTTCGTATAATAAACTGTAAAGACAAGTGGCAGAACAAAAAGACAATTATTCGGCAGATAATATACAAGTCCTCGAAGGGTTGGAAGCTGTGCGCAAACGCCCAGCTATGTATATCGGTGATATTGGCATCAAAGGCTTACACCACCTGATATGGGAAGTAGTGGACAACTCCATAGACGAAGCATTAGCAGGCTATTGTACTAACATTGAGGTATTTATTAACCCCGATAACTCCATTACCGTAACCGACAACGGACGTGGTATCCCTACGGGCATACACAGCAAAGAAGGCCGTTCGGCGTTGGAAGTTGTACTCACTGTGCTACACGCAGGCGGTAAATTTGACAAAGATACATACAAAGTTTCGGGCGGTTTGCACGGCGTGGGTGTTTCCTGTGTGAACGCACTTTCTACGCATTTGCGTGCGACCGTACACCGCGAAGGCAAAATTTTCCAACAAGAATATAGCTGCGGTGCGCCGCTTTATCCCGTAAAAGTAGTTGGCGAAACAGACCGTACAGGTACAATTATCGACTTTACGCCTGATGCCAGCATTTTTACCATCACCGAATACAAATACGATACGGTTGCTTCGCGTTTGCGCGAACTTTCGTACCTGAACAAAGGCATACACATTTCCTTGACGGATTTGCGCCAAACCGACGACAACGGCCAGCCTTTGGGCGAAGCGTTTTACTCGGAAGGTGGCTTGCGTGAGTTTGTGGAATATCTGGACTCGACACGCGAAAACCTGATTCCTGAACCAATTCACATGGAAAGCGAGAAAAACGGAACGCCTGTAGAAGTTGCTTTACTTTATAACACTTCTTACACCGAAAACGTATTTTCGTATGTAAACAACATCAATACCATCGAAGGCGGTACACACGTGGCAGGTTTCCGTCGCGCCCTTACGCGTACACTCAAAAACTACGCTGACCGTTCGGGTATTTTGGAGAAAGAAAAAATTGAGATTACGGGCGACGACTTCCGCGAAGGCCTAACGGCTGTAATTTCGGTGAAAGTGGCCGAGCCACAATTTGAAGGCCAAACCAAAACCAAACTCGGTAACTCCGACGTGATGGGTGCGGTAGATGCCAGCGTCGCCGAAATGCTCGATACGTATTTGGAAGAGCATCCGCGCGAAGCCAAACTCATTGTTAGTAAAGTGATTTTGGCCGCCAAAGCACGCCACGCTGCCCGCAAAGCGCGTGAAATGGTGCAACGCAAAAACGTGTTGTCGGGTTCGGGTTTGCCTGGCAAACTGGCCGACTGCTCGGAGTCTGACCCTGCGGTTTGCGAAATATACATGGTGGAAGGGGATTCGGCTGGTGGCTCTGCCAAACAAGGCCGTAACCGTGCATTTCAGGCGATTTTGCCGCTTAGAGGTAAAATCCTGAACGTAGAAAAAGCCCAAGAACACCGCATTTACGATAGCGAAGAAATCCGTAACATTATTACCGCGATGGGCGTTTCGTTCGGAACTGCCGACGGCGAGAGAGCTTTGAACCTCGAAAAACTACGTTACCACAAAATCATCATCATGACCGATGCTGACGTGGACGGTAGCCATATTCGCACGCTTATCCTGACGTTTTTCTACCGCTATATGCGCGAAATCATCGAAAACGGTTATCTGTACATTGCTCAACCGCCATTGTATTTGGTGAAAAAAGGCAAAGAAGAGCGTTATTGCTGGACAGAAGAGCAACGCGAACAAGCCGTGCGCGAGTTGGCCAAAGAAGGCCGCGAAGATTCGGTAGGTATTCAGCGTTACAAAGGTTTGGGTGAAATGAACCCCGAACAACTTTGGGAAACAACCATGAACCCTGAAAAACGCACGCTAAAAGTCGTAACCATCGACTCGGCAGCCGAAGCAGACCATTTGTTCTCGATGCTGATGGGCGATGAGGTTGCGCCGCGCCGTGAGTTTATCGAACGCAATGCGCGTTACGCCAAAATTGATGTGTAATTAGCTCATATACAAAACTTTAAAAACCTTATAGACTATAAATCTATAAGGTTTTTTATGCGCTATTTAATCTGAAAAATTACAATTAAATAATTTCGAGACTATCTATGATTTTAAGATTTTGCTGTCTTAAAATCATAGATAGTGTTATTTTGAAATTTTTATAAATTTAATACGCCAAATTCGGAGCCAGCCAGCGTTCGGCTTGCTCAAGGCTCATGCCTTTGCGTTGGGCGTAGTCAGCTACTTGCTCTTTGGTGATTTTGCCTAACCCAAAATATTTGCTTTCGGCACTGGCAAAATACCAGCCGCTTACCGCCGCCGTTGGCCACATGGCGTAGCTTTCGGTCAGTGTAATGCTTGTATTTTTTTCTACCTCCAACAAATCGAAAAGCGTGCGTTTTTCGGTATGGTCTGGGCAAGCAGGATAACCTGGCGCAGGACGAATACCGACATATTCTTCTTGGATAAGTTGCTCATTACTAAAGTTTTCGTTGCGAGCATAGCCCCAAAACTCGCGGCGCACGCGTTGGTGCATTAGCTCGGCGAAGGCTTCGGCGAGGCGGTCGGCTAAGGCTTTGGCCATGATGCTGTTGTAGTCGTCGTGGTCGGCCTCAAAACGCTGTACCAAATCGTCCAGCCCGATGCCCGTCGTAACGGCAAAACCCCCGATATAATCCACGCGTTCGGCTTGCGTCGGTGCAACAAAGTCCGCCAAACAGAAATTCGGTAGATTCGCGGATTTAGCATTTTGTTGGCGCAAGAAGTGCAGTTTGGTTTTCACGTCCAACACCAACGGATTTTGCTCGTTGGCTTTCGGTACAAAAATCGTGTGCGTATGGCTGCCGTGCGCGTCGCAAGGTGTGGTTACGGTTTTGGTATCAATATCGTAAAGAGTAACGTCGTCGTGGTCGGTGCTATTGGCTGGATAAAAACCAATGACCGCATTGGCTTTCAGTAGTTTATTGTCAATAATTTGTTTGAGCAATGCTTGTGCATCGGCATAAACTTTACGCGCCTGCTCGCCTACTACGGCATCTTCTAAAATTTTGGGGAATTTGCCATAAAGCTCCCACGTTTGGAAAAACGGTGTCCAGTCGATGTACGTGGCGATTTCGGCCAAATCATAATTTTCAAATACCCGATTTCCCAAAAAACGCGGCTTCGTGATGTCGGCTTTTGCCCAATCAATGGCCACTTTGTTTTGGCGAGCTTGCTCCAACCCAATCAAATTTTTGGCTTGTTGGCGGTTGGCGTGGTCAGTGCGTAGTTGGTCGTATTCTTTGCTAATTTCTTGTTTAAAATCCGAATACATTTCTTTGCTGGCCAACTTACCCGCTACGGGTACGCTGCGGCTCGCGTCGAGTACGTGCACGACAGCCCCCGAATAATGTGGCGCAATTTTCACGGCTGTATGCACGCGCGAAGTCGTTGCGCCGCCAATCATCAAAGGCACATTAAACTTCTGGCGTTCAAGCTCTTTTGCTACGTGTACCATCTCGTCGAGCGAAGGCGTAATCAGGCCACTAAGCCCAATAATATCTACTTTTTGTTCTTTGGCGGCGGCCAAAATCTTTTCTGCCGAAACCATTACGCCCAAGTCGATAATTTCGTAATTGTTACAACCCAACACCACACTAACTATGTTTTTGCCGATGTCGTGTACGTCGCCTTTCACGGTGGCCATCAGGATTTTGCCTGCCGTCTGGCTGCCCAAACCCTCGCCGCCGTTGCGTTGCTTTTCTTCTTCAATGTAAGGCAACAAATAGGCAACGGCTTTTTTCATTACACGCGCCGATTTTACCACTTGCGGCAAAAACATTTTTCCTTCGCTGAACAAGTCGCCCACTACGTTCATGCCGTCCATGAGTGGCCCTTCGATTACCTGCAAAGGTCTGTCGAAAAGTTGGCGGGCTTCCTCTACGTCTTGGTCTATGTAATCCACCACACCTTTTACGAGTGAGTGCGTAAGTCGCTCTTGTACAGTGGCTTTTCTCCAAGTTTCGTCTTTTACTTGTTCTTTGCCTTTGGCTTTAATATTTTCAGCAAAACTAACCAGTCGTTCGGTTGCATCGACTCTGCGATTCCATAACACATCTTCTACGAGTGCGAGCAAATCCGCTGGAATGTCTTCGTACACGGCAATCATGCCCGCGTTTACGATGCCCATGTCCATGCCCGCTTTGATGGCGCGATACAAAAACGCCGAGTGCATAGCTTCGCGCACTACGTCATTTCCCCTAAAACTAAACGAAATATTGCTTACGCCACCGCTCACTTTGGCATAAGGCAAATTTTTCTTTATCCATTCCGTCGCGTTCACGAAATCCACCGCATAATTGTTATGTTCCTCAATACCAGTGGATACAGTCAAAATGTTCGGGTCAAAAATGATGTCTTCGGGCGGAAAACCAACTTCATTCACCAAAATATTATAGGCTCTTTGGCAAATGGCAATACGGCGTTCATAGCTATCGGCTTGGCCTTGTTCATCGAAAGCCATCACCACCGTAGCCGCGCCATATTTCTGAATTTTGCGGGCGTGTTCCTTGAATTTTTCTTCTCCTTCTTTCAGGGAAATAGAATTAACAACGGCTTTGCCTTGTACGCATTTCAAACCCGCCTCAATTACGCTCCATTTGGACGAATCTATCATAATCGGGAGCTTGGCAATATCTGGCTCAGAGGCAATTAGATTCAAAAACGTAGTCATGGCCGCTTCCGAATCCAACATTCCTTCGTCCATGTTTACGTCTATGAGTTGCGCCCCGCCTTCTACTTGCTGACGCGCTACGGCCAGCGCATCTTCGTAGCGGTTTTCTTTAATCATACGCGCAAACGCTTTAGAGCCTGTTACGTTGGTGCGTTCGCCGATGTTTACAAAATTACTTCCTTCAAAAATTTTGAGCGGTTCTAAACCACTGAATTTGGGTAAATGCTCATGCGCAGGCACTTGGCGCGGTTTGTATTTGGCCGCCACGCGTGCAATGGCCTGAATGTGGTCGGGCGTAGTGCCGCAACAACCACCAATAATATTTACAAAATTGTTTTGTAGAAAATCCTCTATCGTGGCCGCCATCGTGTCGGGTTGCTCGTCGTATTGCCCGAACTCGTTGGGCAAGCCAGCATTCGGGTAAGCCGACGTAAAAAACGGAGCTTTATCGGAAAGTTCTTCCACGTAAGGGCGCAACAAATCCGCACCCAACGCGCAGTTGAAACCCACCGACAACAAAGGCACGTGCGAAACCGAGTACAAAAACGCCTCTACCGTTTGGCCAGAAAGCGTGCGACCGCTTGCGTCGGTAATCGTACCCGAAACCATCACAGGCAAGCGTGGTTGTTGTGGATTTTTATCAAAATATTCTTCAATGGCAAAAAGAGCCGCTTTGGCATTGAGCGTGTCGAAAATGGTTTCGACCAACAAAATATCTGCGCCACCGTCCACCAAACCGCGTACCTGTTCGGCGTAAGCCTCTACGAGTTGGTCGAAGGTTACGGCGCGATAACTTGGGTTGTTCACGTCGGGGGAAATGGAAGCCGTGCGGTTGGTTGGCCCTATTGCGCCAGCCACAAAACGTGGCGAAGCCTGCGGATGCGCGGCCATGTATTCGTTTACGGCTTCTTTGGCCAAACGCGCCGACTCAAAATTGAGTTCGTACACCCAATGTTCCATTTCGTAGTCGGCCATCGCGATAGACGTTCCGCTAAACGTATTGGTTTCGATGATGTCCGCGCCTGCTTGCAAATATTGCAAATGTATTTCCTTGATAATGTGTGGCTGCGTGAGCGAAAGCAAATCGTTGTTGCCTTTCAGTTCGCGCAGAAAATCTTTGAAACGCTCGCCTTTGTAGTCGGCTTCGGTGAGGTTGTAGCGTTGAATCATTGTGCCCATTGCGCCATCCAACACCAATATTTTTTGGGTGAGCAATTGGGGTAATTGTGTGTGATTGCTGGTATCTGCGGTAATCGTTCCCATGTATTTTTTATAAAAAAAGCCTAAACAGATTTATCCGAAAACTTCGGCAAAAGGCTACAGTACAAAAAGATGCAGGGAAGTGTGGGCTAACCAAACTTTATTGTAAAAGTTTGTCTGGCTTATCTTTCGCTGCATTGGCTCAGTGCCGATGTAGTGTAGGAATTAGCACCAACCTTTCTGCCATTATAAGCATTGGCGGTTGCTAAGACATCTTAGGGCCTATTCCCTCCGTCTTTCTGGATAAGTGTTGCAAATCTACGCAAAAAAGTATTCGTATCGAATTATTTACACATACAAAATTTGAGATAGCCCAAAGCTATGTAATACCAGACTCGTTTATGCAAATATTTTTTGTTCCGTATTTTTATATAGAACTTTGTATCAGTTTCTTAATTCAAACCCTAATTTATATGCGATTCAGTTTACTATTAATCAAAACAATTACCCTAACACTATTGAGTGTTACGGCTTTTGCTCAGCAAGAGGCTGCGCCGAAACCTTGCGGCACAAGCCATGTAATGAACAAACTTTTTGAGCAATATCCCGAACGCAAAGCGGCTTGGTTGGCACAGCGTAACGCACCTTTTGCGGTCAATGATACGGCCAGTATTTATGACAGTGTACTCATCATTCCTGTGGTGGTGCACGTGATTCATAACTATGGGCCAGAAAATGTTTCGGATGCGCAAATCTTTGATATGATGCGCATTATCAACGAAGATTTTGCCAAAATCAATAGTGATACGAATGCAGTTGATCCCGTATTTCAGCCTATTGTTGGCAAAACAAAAGTAGCATTTCGTTTGGCTCAAATAGACCCAGACGGCAATTGTACGCGCGGGATTACACGCCACGTTTCTGCGCTTACGGCTTCGGCAGACGATAACGTAAAAGATATTGTGAGTTGGAACACTAGCCAATATTTTAATATTTGGGTCGTGCGTACCATTTCATTTAATGCGGGAGCTTATGCCTATTATCCTGGTACGGTAGATCCTCAATATGAAGGGGTTGTGTGTTTGGCCTCTCAGTTTGGAAGTATGGGGGCGAGCAGTCCGAATAACTTTTCGGCTCGCACGATGACGCACGAAATAGGCCATTATTTCAACTTGGCTCATACGTGGGGCGACACCAACGAACCTGGTGCGCAAGACAATTGTCTTTGGGATGATGATGTAGAAGATACCCCCAACACGGTTGGCGTTGCCGATCAGGGGTGTAATAAAAATATGATGAGTTGCGGCGTGAAAAGCAATGTAGAAAACTACATGGATTATTCGAGTTGTGCGCGTATGTTTACCAATGGGCAAGTTACACGCATGAGAACGGCGTTACACTCCTCGATTGGTAGTCGCAACACGCTTTGGACTTTAGAAAATCGCCTTGCCACAGGCACAAACAATGGCTATGTAGCGAGTATTTGTGCGCCTGTTGCTGATTTTGACGCGGCTACACGTGTGATTTGTTCGGGTAAAACGTCTGAGTTTACCCCTCTTATTGGCAATGTTGCAAGCCTAGATTCAGTCCATTACTTGTGGACATTTGAAGGAGGTATGCCCAACACTTCGACCGAAGCCAACCCCGTTATTACTTATAACAGCGCAGGTATTTTCAGCGTAAAACTTATGGCCTATACGAGTGGTGGCGCAGATTCGATTACGAAAGAAAATTTTGTAACTGTCAATTCGGGTACTGCTGCTTATTCGGCTGCATTGGGAATAAGCGAAAGTTTTGAGGAAAGCAGTTTCCCTTTGTTTGCCAATAACCTAGACAAAACATGGAGTATTGTGAATGGCCCATCTGTAACCTCTCCAACATGGCAACGGAATGTAGCCGCAAGTACAACGGGGAGTGCTAGTATAGTGATTGCTAATGCGTTATTGCCAGACAATGCGCTGAACAGCATTATTACACCTACGTTTCATATCTCGTCGGTAGGATCTCCCGTAGGGCTTCGCTTCAAAATGGCATTTGCCAAAACAGCCTCCAATAATAAAGACCAACTCAAGGTTTATGTATCCAAAGACTGCGGCAAAACATGGCAAGGTGTTATTTATAGTAAGTTGGCCTCCGCAACAGGAACACCACTGAGTACGGTAGGCAATACCAATTATTACGAAGGCACTTCTTTTGTTCCGACGGCTAGCCAATGGCGCACGGAAACGGTCAATATCAACAACTATGTTCAATACGAAAATGTGCGTTTTAAGTTTGAAATGAAAAGTGCGGGCGGCGGGAACTTATACATTGATGATGTAGAAATCGTAACAGTTCCGTCGGTGGGAACAGCAGAGCTAATCAAACAATATGAAATTAGTATTGCGCCCAACCCGACCAATCACAATAGCCAATTGAGTTATGTTTTGGGTAAACAAGAAAATATCAGACTGCAACTTACGGATTTGTTGGGTCGGGAAATCTGGCAACAAGTTCAGCCCAACGCCGCAGGCCAACAACAAATCGACTTGCCGATGCAGCAGCTAAGCGCGGGAATGTACCTCTTGCATTTGCAAATTGGCAACCAAAGCCTTAGTCAGAAAATAATAAAGAACTAAAAACCTCTCAACGGCATTTGTAACAAGAAAGCAAATGCCGTTTTTTGTGGCCGATTTTAGTCAAAACAAATACGAAACAACCTACGTGTTCAGGATTTGAGTTAAAATTACTACATTTGAAATCGCATATTTGAACTTATATTCTTCAACTAAAAATATTTTTATTCCATTGAAAACTTCAGATAAAATATACGTGGCGGGTCATCGTGGAATGGTAGGCTCGGCTATCGTGCGCAAACTCCAAAAAGAAGGTTTTACTAATATATTGGTTCGCACCTCCAAAGAACTAGACCTTGCCAACCAAGCGGCCGTAGAAGCATTTTTTGAAGCAGAAAAGCCCGATTACGTGTTTTTGGCCGCCGCCAAAGTAGGCGGAATCAATGCCAACAATATTTATCGTGCAGATTTTATTTACCAAAATCTCATGATTGAAGCCAACGTCATTCATCAGGCCTATAAGCATAACGTAAAGAAATTGTTGTTCTTGGGTTCGTCGTGTATTTATCCGAAAATGGCTCCGCAGCCACTCAAAGAAGAATATTTGCTTACGGGCACGCTTGAGCCGACCAATGAGCCGTATGCTATTGCCAAAATTGCTGGTATTAAGTTGTGCGAATCGTACCGCGACCAATACGGCTGTAATTTTATTTCGGCGATGCCCACGAATTTGTATGGCCCCAATGATAACTACGATTTGAACAACTCGCACGTGTTGCCTGCGTTGCTTCGCAAGTTCCATGAAGCCAAAGAAAACGGTAAACCAAGCGTTGAGATTTGGGGTTCGGGTTCTCCGTTCCGCGAATTTTTGCACGTGGACGATTTGGCCGAAGGTTGTTTCTACCTCATGCAAAACTACGACGGCAAAGAATTGGTCAATGTTGGTTCGGGTGAAGAAATAACGATCAAGGATTTGGCCTTACTCATCAAAGATATCGTAGGCTACGAAGGCGAACTTACTTGGAACACGTCCAAACCTGATGGAACTCCGCGCAAACTCATGGATGTAAGCAAGTTAGCTTCTGTGGGTTGGAAGTTCAAAATCGGTTTGCGTGAAGGTATTACGGGCGTTTATGAAGAAGTACGCAACAAAGAATTTGCTATCTAATTTTTATTTATGAATAAGATAAACCTTCTTAAATCATGTGTTTATTTGGCATTTGTTGCCGTACTTTTTAGTGGTGTTGGGTGCAAGAAAGATGACGATACCACCCCAAGTATTAGTGCCGATAGTATTAAAAAGCTCAATGAAAAGCTCATTACCAAGTATTTGGCGGATAGCGGCTGGACAGAGCTATTCAAAAAAGATACTAATAATATTTATTGGCGAATTACAGATACCAACAGCATAGATAACAATATGCCAATACCAGGCAACTATGTAATCACTAAGTACAAAGGATACTTACTCGACGGTGTTACAAAATTTGATACAAGTAATAGTCTCAAATTTAGAGTAGGTTCTTATCAAGTAATAAAAGGCTGGGATTTTGGGATTCGTCGTTTCAAAAAGGGTCAAAAAGGTATATTGCTTATTCCATCGCAAATGGCTTATGGCACCACTGGATCAGGGAAAACCATTCCTCCCAACACTCCTTTACGATTTGATATTCAAGTATTGGATATAAGTAATGACTAAGGCCAGAAAAAAAATGCCGCTTTCCAACACAGGAGCGGCATTTTTTGTAGCAAGAAATATAAACAATTACAAAAAACAATTACAAACCTAATTTTACGCGGCCAATCGCTTCTATGCGTTGTTTGGCGATGCGTACAGCAGCTTCGTGAGAGCTAATGCCTTCAGCTTGCGATTTGTTAAGAATATCTAAAGTGAAATCATAGATTTTTTCAACGTTAGAGAAAGCGCGTTCGCGGTTGTAGTTGCCCACCACTTCTTGGTACACATTGATTACGCCGCCTGCATTAATCAAAAAGTCAGGAGCATAAACAATACCTTTTTGTACAAGTGCTTCA
This sequence comes from Flexibacter flexilis DSM 6793, assembly GCF_900112255.1. Classification (NCBI taxonomy): domain Bacteria; kingdom Pseudomonadati; phylum Bacteroidota; class Cytophagia; order Cytophagales; family Flexibacteraceae; genus Flexibacter; species Flexibacter flexilis. Next base: position 153,603 of record NZ_FOLE01000007.1, on the reverse strand, counting down.
CCGTGAATTTGTTCGTCTTTCAATTGGTTATTGGCACAACCTGCGATTACTTGGCATTTCAAACGTGACAAAGTCGCGTCGTTGATGGTAGCCCCCAACGCACATGGCGCGTAGATGTCCATCGGAACGTCATAAATTTCGTCAAGACCAACTACTTTCACGCCAAAACGTGCGGCAACTTCCAAAGCGCGTTCTTCGTAGAAATCTGTAACCACTACGTTTGCTTTTTCTTTTACCAAACGCTCAATAAGGTATGTACCTACGTGGCCAACACCTTGTACAGCGATTGTTTTACCTTCGAGGCTGTCAGAACCATACGCTTTTTTAGCGGCGGCCTTCATGCCCAAATACACGCCGTAAGCTGTGAAAGGAGAAGGGTCTCCGCCACCGCCCATGTTTTCTGGCAAACCAGAAACGTGTTTGGTTTCCATCGCTACATATTCCATGTCGCGCGTGCCTACGCCAACATCTTCGGCGGTGATATATTTACCACTAAGGCTATTTACAAAGCGACCAAAACGGCGCAAAAGTGCTTCTGATTTTACGGTGCGTGCATCGCCAATAATTACGGCTTTGCCACCACCTAAGTTAAGGCCAGAAATGGCGTTTTTAAAAGTCATGCCACGCGACAGACGCAATACGTCGTTAATCGCTTCGGCTTCGGTTGCATAATTCCAGATACGAGTGCCTCCCAACGCAGGGCCAAGCACTGTGTTGTGGATTCCTATGATAGCTTTAAGGCCAGTAGCCTTGTCGTGGCAGAACACAACTTGCTCGTGTTCCATTGTAGAAAGTTCATTGAATAAGGAAACTTCTTTGAGTTTTGGTTGTTCTTCTATCGTAATCATAGTTTTAAGAAGATTTTGAAAGGAAGTGAATTACGTATCTTTGCCGCTGTGTTTCTTCACTGAAGCAGCGTTGCAAAATTAACGAATTAGATTCGATATTAACAATAAAAAATAAGGTTTCAGTCAAAAAAAATCGTCAAATTCAAAATTATATCTTGTGAAATCGCTAAAAAGATTAAATAAATATTTCCGCCGTTACAAATTTTATCTTGTAACTGGCACTTTTTTCATAATTTTATCTAACATTTTCGCTATTATACCCGCACAAATCATAAGACATTCGTTCAATTTGGTTAAAGAGGCTATCGGGCTGTATTGGAGCTTCAACGGATTGTCTTCACAATCATTTATTTACGAAATTTTTGCGAGCTGTATTCTCTTCTACGGAATTCTGATTGTCGTGATGGCTTTGTTACGAGGTTTGTTTCTTTTTTTGATGCGCCAAACGATCATTGTTATGTCGCGGCACGTGGAGTACGACCAGAAAAATGAGATATTCCAACACTATCAAAGTTTGCCTTTGAGCTTTTACCGCAAGAACAATACAGGCGATTTGATGGCGCGTATCGCCGAAGATGTGAGCAAAGTGCGTATGTACGTCGGCCCAGCCGTCATGTATTTTATCAACTTGGTTACGCTCTTCGTGATGGTGATTGGTTATATGCTTGCCGTGAACGTGGAACTGACCGTGTATGTATTGTTGCCGTTGCCGCTGCTTTCGGTGAGTATTTATTATGTGAACAATATTATTAATAAGCGTTCGGAAGAAATACAACGTAGTTTGTCGAACTTATCGGTAATGGTGCAAGAGGCTTTTTCGGGGATTCGGGTGCTCAAGGCTTTTGTGCGCGAGAACGATTCGACCGAAAAATTTACCCAAGAAAGTAACAATTACTGGCGTAAATCGCTGGACTTGTCCAATGTCAATGCGCTGTTTTTTCCGTTAATCATGGCCTTAGTAGGTTTGAGTACGATTATTACGGTGTATGTGGGCGGTTTGCAGGTAATGAAAGGCAACATCACGACGGGCAACATTGCCGAATTTGTGATTTACGTGAATATGCTTACGTGGCCTGTTACCTCGTTGGGTTGGGTAACGAGTTTGGCGCAACGCGCGGCAGCTTCGCAACAGCGTATCAATGAGTTTTTGGATATTCAAACGGATATTATTTCGAAGAAAAACGAAAAACCAGCTTTGCGCGGCGACATTCGTTTTGATAATGTGCATTTCGTTTACCCAGATTCGGGAATTGAAGCACTCAAAGGCATTAGTTTTGAGGTAAAAGCAGGCGAATCGTTGGCCATTTTGGGAACGACTGGTTCGGGCAAAAGCACGATTGCCGCACTCATTGGCCGAATGTACGACCCCGCGCAGGGCGGCATCACGATAGACGAACACAACATTAAGGATTTGAACGTACAATATTTGCGTTCGCAAATGGCGTATGTGCCGCAAGATGTGTTTTTGTTTTCGGATACGGTGCGCAACAACATCGCGTTTGGAGCAGACAAAATTTCGGAAGAAGTCATTCAACAAGCCATTGACGATGCGGACTTGCGCGAAAATTTGAGCCGTTTTCCAGAAGGTTTGGATACAAAAATCGGCGAACGTGGCATTACGCTTTCGGGCGGACAGAAACAACGCGTTTCGATTGCGCGTGCCATTGTCCTGAATCCGAAAGTATTGGTGCTGGACGATTGTTTGTCGGCGGTGGACACCAAAACTGAAAACATTATCCTCAACAATTTGCAACGAATCATGAAAGATAAAACCTCTGTGATTATTTCGCATCGGGTTTCGACGGCCAAACTGGCCGATAAAATCGTGATTCTGGACGAAGGCCGCATCGTGGAGCAAGGCACGCATCAATGTTTGATGGAAGCCAACGGTTTTTATAAAGAACTCTACGACAAGCAATTGAATTTGGACGAAGTGTAAAACACCCTCCTTAATCCTCCCAAAGGGAGGAGATATAAAATTGAAGTTTTATCTGTTAAGCAAAAATACTATTTCTAACTCTATCGTATGAGTAATCCTAATTCGGAGAGTAGCGGCAAAATCTTTGACGCTCAAGTGTTGCGTAGGCTCATGGTTTTTATGAAACCGTACCGCGCCAAATTTTATTTGTTGGTGGGCATGACGATTGTGCTGGGCTTTTTAGCTCCGTTGCGCCCGTACCAAATCCAAATCACAGTGGACGAATACATTGCCGCAGGCAACTACGACGGTTTGTTGAAAATGACCGTTATTATGGTGGTGCTGTTGGTGGTACAATCGGTTTTGCAATACCAACACACGTATTTGTCGGGTTGGTTGGGGCAAAGCATTATCCGCGACATTCGCATTAAGTTGTACAGGCACGTGTTGGGTTTGCGCCTCAAATTCTTTGATGAAACGCAAATTGGTCGCCTCATTACGCGCAATATTTCGGACGTAGAAACGCTTTCAGATGTTTTTACGGAAGGTTTGGCGGCAATGGCAGGCGATGTGCTGCAACTGGTTTTTATCCTGATCCTGATGTTTTACACCAACTGGAAACTCACGTTGGTAAGCCTTTCGATGTTGCCGTTGCTGTTGATTAGCACTTATGTTTTCAAAGAAAAAGTAAAAAGCTCGTTCAATGATGTGCGCTCGGCGGTGGCCAACCTCAATTCTTTTGTGCAAGAACACATTACGGGCATGAGCATCGTGCAGATTTTCAGTGCCGAACAGCGCGAATACGAAAAATTTAAGGAAATAAATGCCGTGCATCGCAAAGAAAATATTAGGTCGGTGATGTACTATTCTATTTATTTTCCTGTGGCTGAGGTAATTGGCGCGATTGGTACGGGGCTTTTGGTTTGGTACGGAGGCCGCGAGGTACTGCACGAAACCGTTACGTTGGGTACGCTGATTGCGTTTATTATGTATATCGGTATGTTTTTTAGGCCAATTCGCACGATTGCCGACCGTTTCAATACGCTGCAATTGGGCATTGTGAGTACCGACCGCATCATGAAACTGTTGGATAATGATGAAATTATCCCCGACGAAGGCCGCTATTTACCCGAAAAATTTGCGGGTGAAGTGCGCTTTGATAACGTGTGTTTTGGGTATAATCCCGAGCATTTGATTTTGAAAAATATTTCGTTTCATGTGCCTGCGGGCAGCACGACGGCGTTGGTTGGTGCGACGGGTGCGGGCAAATCTTCGATTATTAATTTGCTCAATCGTTTTTATGAAATCCAAAGCGGCGACATTAGCATAGACGGCCACAACGTGCGCGAGTATTCATTGGATTATTTGCGGGCGCAAATTGGGGTGGTGTTGCAAGATGTGTTTTTGTTTTCGGGAACAATCGAGTACAACATTACGCTGGGTAACCCCAACATTAGCCGCGAAAAAGTGCTGGAAGCCGCCGAGTTGGTGGGTGCGTTGCCGTTTATCGAACGTTTACCTAATGGCTTGGATTACAACGTAATGGAACGCGGCGCAACGCTTTCGGTTGGCCAGCGACAACTTATTTCGTTTGTGCGGGCGATGGTGTACGACCCAAAAATTATCATTCTGGACGAGGCCACTTCGTCGGTGGACTCCGAAACGGAGGCTTTGATACAAGCGGCCATCGAAAAGGTAATGAAAGGCCGCACTTCGATTGTGATTGCGCACCGCCTAAGCACGATTCAGAACGCACAGCAAATTTTGGTACTGGACAAAGGCGAAATCAAAGAACGCGGCACGCATGAAACACTGTTGGCGGCTGGCGGCCTTTATGCCCAACTCCACGAAATGCAGTACAAGGAATTGGCGTAGGGGAAAGAAATTTGTAATTTTGTGGGCTAAAGTATTTTTACCATCAAAACGATATATGCCCGCAATACCTCTTGTAAAAACAGTATTGTTAGATACAGAACTGCCCACCGACGGCCACAAGCCTCTGCGCTTTTGGTGCGATGATGGGCGGTTCTATTTTTGTAAGCCATTGGGAAGGCATCGGCCAGAAGCCTTGTTTTATGAGTTGGTTTGCGCGGCGTTGCTCGAGGCCTTGGAGTTGCGCGTGCCGCCCAGTGCCTTTGTCCAAATCCAAACGGGAAGTTTTGAGAAAAAACATTTCTTGAAAAATAAAACTGAAATAAGTATTGGTTTTCAGGAAATTGCGCCAGCCGAAACGGTGAGCCAACATATTTCTTATATCAAAAATCTGAACGGAAATTTTCGTAGGCCGCATAGTTTGCTCAAAATCGCGCTGTTTGATTTGTGGGTAAATAACACCAATCGCACGCAAAGCAATTATAATTTGCTGGTAGAAGAAACCGAGTTTGGGAAAGATTGGGTTGCGATTAATCACGAAAGTTGTTTTGGCGGGACAAATGGGTTCTTGGATTTAGAAACGCCCGTATCGCCTACCAACAAGCTGATTTCGTCGGCCTATTTTACCCAATACAAACGACAGTTGCGAAAGGCGGAGGCCTGCAACGTAATCGAGCATTTTTTTAGTTTTGATACGAAACTAATTGAAAATGAAGTGAATGCGATTTTTGAGGCGTTGCCTGAATCGTGGCAGATTGCTGCCGACCTTCCCAAAAATATCTTGGATTTGCTGCTTTGCCAAGAGCGCAACGAATCCATCAAAACATTAATGTTACAAACTTTATCATAAAACAAGAATAAATGAAAGCCTTTTTTGTGCCTATTTATGCGAGAATCGGGACGTTGAGTGAGGAAAAATTATTAATAGGCTTTATCGTGTCGGCGGACAAGAAACTATGGTTTCGGTATTCGGCGCATCGGCTGGAATTGCAGAAAAAAATAATGGGCAATTTGGCGCACAAACTGTATAAAAGTACGCTCAAAGACATCGAATTGGCCATCAAAAAAGAAAATGAGCCTAACACAGCCCTTTTCAAAAAGAAGATTTTTGATGCCGATTTTTTTGATTATTTGAGAAGATATTGCCAAAATATCATGGCTTTTGGCGAAATGAAGTCCATTACTATCGAACAAGTTACGAGCGAATGGGTGGATAGATTTTTCTACCCAAGTTTGTTTGGGGAGATACCGACGCTTCCACGCCAAGCCACCGATTCAGATTTTAGAAAAAATAAAAAGCGAATCAAACAAACTTTTGAAAGTCCTGATTTGGCCGATAAAGTAGATGTGGATTTTACTGTTCCCTACCAACAACTTACGGGACTGTACGCCAACACCTCCGTATTATTAATTGCTCAAAATGGCCGTATTTTTATGGCTGATATGGTTGATTTTCAGGCGGAAACGGAAGCAGTTTTGCGCAAAATTAATCGTTTGGACAACCTCATCGAAGCACTCACGCAATACGGCAAAGAATTGAATTTGAAAAAAGGAAAATTTTGTTTGTTGGTGAACAAACCTGAAGCGGGTTCGGCGCAAGAACATATTTTCAATACGGTAGTGCAAAAGAAATTGTACACGGACATCAGCGACCAAGAAAGCGTAATAGCCGATTGGCAACGCGAGATAGAAAATAACGATTACCGCAAATTTTCGGTGCAGTTGGCGCAGGAACAAGATTAAAAAATTTGTTGTTTGATAAAATGAAGGTAGGAATATATTTTCCTGCCTTTTCTTTTTTTACGCAATCTTATTTTAAAACACATTTTATGGATTTATCTACCGCCAAAGTAATCATTACGGGAGCAAGCACAGGCATCGGTTACGAAACCGCCAAACTACTGGCCAGCAAAGGCGCGAAAGTAGTGATTTGTGCCCGCAACAAAGAAGCCATCGAAAAAGCCGCCGCCGAGATTGGGGCGTTGGGCGTGCAAGCCGACGTGTCGGAAGAGGCCGACGTAACGCGTTTGTTTGAGCAAGCATTTGCATATTTGGGTGGTCTGAACGTAGTCATCAACAACGCGGGCGTGGGTTACATGGCTCCGCTGACACAAACCACGACCGAAGATTTTACGCGCATTTGGGAAGTGAACGTAAAAGGCGCGTTTTTGGTGGGCAGGGCTGCGGCACGCCATTTCACGGAAACCAATACAGGCAACATCATAAACATTGCTTCTACGGCTGGCCAACGCGGTTTTGCAACGGGTTCGGCGTATTGTGCGAGCAAATTTGCACTGTCGGCTCTGACGGAATGTTGGCGTGCGGAGTTGCGCAAACACAACGTGCGCGTAATGCAAGTGAATCCGAGCGAAGTAATTACGGAATTTGCGCCGAAGTTGGGCCGCCAACCACAAAACGTCGATTCTAAACTCAAGGCGAGTGAGATAGCGCACACCATCGCGTCCATGCTCGAAATGAACGACGTGGGTTTCATTACCGACGCGACCGTTTGGGCAACCAATCCGCAGTAGATTTTATTTATTGGATCACAAAAAAGGACAAGCCTACAAAGGTTTGTCCTTTTTTGTTGGATAAATATAATTTTGCTTTGACAATTCAATGTATTTTTGTTTTTTAGATGAAAAATATAAAAATGCTCTAAATCTCAAACCACTACTTTTATGAGAAAATGGATTCGCGATTATTTTGGTTTTTCGCAAAAAGAAGCAAACGGAACAGTAGTTCTGCTCATTATCATGCTTCTAATGGCTTTTATTCCGCTACTAATCAGAGATTTATGGAAAGAACAAAAGCCTTTTTATTCGCAAGAACCCGCTTTAGACGAAGTATTAGCGCAGCTCAAAACTACCGAAAAAGAACGCAAACAATGGCCAAAACACAACGATTCGGACAAAAACATTGCCACAGCCTCCCAACGGTTTCATTTTAACCCCAATACCGTTTCGGTGGATAGCTTGCAAATGCTGGGCATTTCTAAGTACATGGCCAAGCGCATTGACAATTACAGACACAAAGGCGGCAAGTTTCGGGTAAAGAAAGACCTCAAAAAAATGTATGGTTTTCCCGAAGAACTTTACACGCAACTCTACGGCTACATTGCCTTGCCAGATAGTTTTGAACGCAAACAATACGCACGTTTTGGGCGAGATAGCAGCCGATTTAAGCGAAATTTTGATAAAAATAAATTTGCGGTGGTGGCTTTTGATGTAAACACAGCCGACAGCACGGCATTTATTCGGCTCAAAGGCATTGGCGAGCGTACCGCACAGCGAATTTTGCGCTACCGCGAAAAGTTGGGCGGTTTTGTGAGCAAAGATCAATACCGCGAAATTTATGGACTTGATTCGTTGGCGTTGGCGCAAATGCTCGAATATGCCCATATTCAAACCCCTGCGCACAAAATCAAGCTCAACACAGCTACAGAACAGGAACTTAAGCATCCGTATATGCCTTACAAGTTGCCCAAACTCATCGTAAACTATCGGGAGCAACATGGCGCATTTACCAAAATCGAAGACTTACAGCAAATCAAAATCCTGAAAAGTACAGATTTGGAGAAGTTAAAACCTTATTTGTCGCTGGACTAAAGCAATGCGGGGCGGCTTCCGAAAGGAAGCCGCCCCGCAACTTTTTTCTAAACACTTGCTGTTTTTATTCCTCTTCGTAACCGCCTTGTGGCTGTGCGAATTGGTAATATTTCATAAATGTTTTTTCGTATTTGTCCGCTTGTTCATTTTTGCCTGCATTCTTAAAGGCCATGAAAAGCTGTTGCAACATGTAGATATTAGTCTGAATTTCTTGTTGAGCATTCGGGCGAGATTTTGTATAGTAATCAAGCTCCTGAATGGTACGATTGTGCAATGTTTCGGCAATGTCAATCGCGCGTTTTTCTTCACCCAAACGCAACATTAGCGGCAAGAATTGCGGAATATACACATCGTAAGGGATGGTGTTGTCAGGAATTACTTTGAAACAATAATCAATCACTTGTTTAGCCTTGTCCTGTTTGCCTTCGTTGTAAAGCTGTGCCGCCAAACGGTAGAAGCTGTTACGAGAGTTAAGCGGGAAACGCTTATAGTTTTCGTCGTAATAAACGCTTGGGTTGTCGAGGCCGCGCCATTGGAAACGGTTGGTCATCATGTTGTTGTACATAATGTCGGTGTTCACGTAGCCTTCCGATGGGTTAGAAACCGTAAACGGCATTTCTTTTGTTTGGCCTTGTTCGTAGCGCAAACGCTCCAACATCAAATCATTTTCGGCCAATTTAGCAGGCACAAGGCGATACGCCAAACCTTCTAATTGGAAATATGGCTTCAAGTTGAGGTAGCTCGATGGCGAAAGCGTAGTAGAGAAATAAATCGGGCGTTCCCAGTTGTTTGTCGCAATCATGTCCAACACCAACAAATCATTTTTGAACAAAGCAGTTTTATTCAAATCCCAAGCAATGTTAGACACAATTTGGTTTTCTTTTCCTTTCGGAACAATGCCCATCGCAGCCACTTTCGCGCTGTCCACTGGCAAGAAGAACGATTTGGAAATAAGCGAAGCAATAGAACTACCGCTTTGCGCTTGCACCATGATAGCTGGGTGATTTTGTTTCACCAAACTCATGTATTGTTTGAGGTTAATCGCGCCTTTTACATTCGGATTTTCCACATACGGAATATAATCGTTTTTGCCTTGCGTAAAGTTTTCTTCTTCCAAAGAAATCGGCAATGGCTGCGACTCATACGCTTTTTGTTTCATTTGCGAAATGTACCAGTCCGTACCCAACAAGCTAAGGTTACAAACGCGCACGTCTGTACGGAAACCTTCTACTTCTTGCACGTACCACAACGGGAATGTATCGTTGTCGCCACCCGTGAACAAAATGGCATTTGGCGCACATGAGTTAAGCAAGTTGCGAGCCGAGTCCACAGAGTGGAAACGGTCGGCGCGGTTGTGGTCGTCCCAACCTTGTTGTAACATAAGAGCTGGCGCAACAAACGAAATCGCCGACATGGCCACCGCCGAAACAGTATCGTTTTTGAGCATACGGCGCGTATAATCCCACAACGCCAACACACCCAAACCAATCCAAATGCTAAACGTATAGAACGAACCTGCAAACGTATAATCACGCTCGCGTGGCTCTACTGGCGGTTGGTTCAGGTAAACAACAATGGCGATACCCGTAAAAATAAACAATAAACCCACCACAAAAGCACTACGACCATTGCGTTTGAGTTGATAATACAAACCAATTAAGCCCAAAATCAAAGGCAACATATAGAAATTGTTGCGGCCTCTGTTGTTGGCCAACGAGTCTGGCAAACCTGCTTTGCTGGCAAACGGACTTAGCCAATCAGCGTCTTGAATGTCGCTTTCTCGGCCTGCAAAATTCCACATGAAATAACGCACATACATCCAACCGATTTGGTATTTGAACATAAATTCCATGTTTTGAGCAAATGAAGGCTTCACGTCTGAAGGCGGCAAATCTTTTACCCAATTGCGATAGGCTTGTACGTGGTTGCCTTGTGGGCTATAAATACGTGGCAATAAAGTTTTGTCTTTAGAAGCGTACACGTTAATCGTCTTGTATTCAATGATTTCGTAACGGTTGCCTTTGCGTGCATAAACAGGTGCGCCTTTTTCTTGCTTCACTGGTTGCGCGTTGTAAAGTGGGCCGTAAAGCAACGGACGGTCGCCGTATTGCTCACGTTTCAGGTACGAAACAAAGCTAATTACGTTGTCTGGGTTATTTTCGTTGATTGGTGTGTGAAAATTGGCACGAATCACGATAATTCCGTAAGAAGCATATCCAATCAACACAAATACAAATGCCACCAACGAAGTGTTGAGCATACGGTTTTGTTTGCGGATAGAATAAATAATAGCGTAGGTAAGTGCGCCCACAAATGCCAACACAAAGAAGATAATACCCGAATTGAACGGCATACCCAAGGTATTAACAAAGAAAATTTCAAAAGAACCCGCAAGCGAAGGCAAACCAGGGATTACACCAACCAATACAATTCCTACGATAGCCATACCGATTACCATCGTGATAATCATGCCTTTAGTAGTTGGTTTGTATTTGCGGAAATAATAAATGTAGGCCAAAGCGGGTACAGTAACCAAGTTGAGCAAGTGGACACCAATAGACAAACCCGTCATGTAGGCAATAAACACCAACCAACGGTCTGCGTCTGGCTCGTCGGCCACAGCTTCCCATTTGAGCATCGCCCACACCACCAAAGCCGTAAAGAAACTTGACATGGCGTAAACTTCTGCCTCTTCTGCCGAAAACCACGCCGAATCCGAGAACGTATAAGCCAACGCACCTACCACACCGCTGCCCATAATGGCAATAGTTTGTCCCAAACTTGGGCTTTGGCCGTTTTCTACGCCAGCCAATTTTTTGGCCAACATCGTTATACTCCAGAATAAGAACAACACTGTAAAGCTACTCGAAAGCACCGATACCATGTTTACCCAAAAGGCCACGCGCGTAGGGTCTGAGGCTAAGAGCGAAAACAAACGCCCCACCAATAAGAAAAGCGGCGCACCTGGAGGGTGTGGCACCATGAGTTTGTATGATACGGCAATAAATTCGCCACAGTCCCAAAAACTGGCCGTTGGCTCTACCGTCAGGGCATAAACGGCAGTCGCTATCGCAAATACCAACCAACCGACAATGTTGTTAATTCCTTTGTATCCAGACATTTTTATTGAATAAAATAATGAAAAAGTGTATTGTACTTAAATTCCGTAAGTGTTTTAATCAAGAATATTACCTAATGGCTATCGTTATTTTATACTGAAAAAATACCAATAACCAACGACAAAACTATTAAGTAATTGTGATATTTGAAAATACGGCAGCACCTTGCACCGAATAAAATACAAAACACTAATTTTATAGCCCTCTAAATGCTGTATTTTGGCCTGATTTCGGGCAAAATATTACGCCAGTATTTGATTATTTCATGAATAAAGTAGTAGTTTGGGTCTATAAGCATTCAATGCGGCTCATTTATTTGACAAATCTTTCACTTAACTTTTCTACACATGGTAAATTTTTATGAAGTACGCGACTTTGGCCAAAACATCAACGCGCTATTTGAATTTTTAAAAACGCAATTTAAGCCATTGTTTATGGCCTTGTTGCGTGGGGCGGGTATTTTCTTGCTCATTTCTGCACTGGCTGGTAGTTATTACCAAAATGTTGTGATACAAGCTGGCGGAAAGCCTTACGGTTTATCCGATGGATATTTTCTAAGTAATGGTGTTTTTCTAATTGCTGTTGTGATGTTTATCGTTTCGTCGGTGGTGTCTAGCATGGCGGTATATTCTATTACGCTCCATTACATCAAAGCCTATATCCGCAACCCCAAAGATATAGACATTGAGGCCGTAGTAAGCGACAGCCGTCAAAGCTGGGGAACGATGTTCGGCATTACCATTCTTTTTTCTTTAATCGTTGGTATCGGAATTGTTTTTTGTATCGCACCTGGTATTTACTTGGCAGTTGCTTTGTCGTTGGCTTATCCCATTGCCATACTCGAAGATGGCAGGAGTGTAGGCGAAGCCTTTAGTCGTAGCCGCAAACTAATTCAAAATAATTGGTGGTCAAGTTTTGGTTATTTCTTTGTTGTGAGTATTATTTTTGGGATGATTTCTTCTATCCTAAGCGTCCCAACCGCTATTTTTTCCATAGTAACCATGATACGAGATGCTTCCGATTTAATGAAAATGCTCAATGCCATTGCTTATGGTTTGCAAATTGCCGCTAGTGCCTTGTTAGGTGCAGGCATAATAGTCGGGGTTGCGGTACTGTACGGTAGTTTGCGCGAAAGTGTCGAATCGGTAAACCTTGCTGCCCAAATCGACTCAATTGGCAGAACTTCAGGCATTTCTTTGGACAAAAAAGACGACGAAGACGAAGATTATTAATTTTTTTATCAATTGAATCAAAAACAAAAAAGGCTGCTTCCCTTGTTGAGAAGCAGCCTTTTTGTTGTATCTAAAGAGCTAATAATTAGCGTTTTGTAACATCAACGTAGTCGCGCAATGTAGCACCTACATATATCTGACGTGGACGGCTAATTGGTTCTTTTTGCTCGTTCATTTCTTTCCATTGAGCAATCCAACCTGGAAGACGACCCAAAGCAAACATTACCGTAAACATATCCGTAGGGATACCCAACGCACGGTAAATAATGCCCGAATAGAAATCCACGTTTGGATACAATTTGCGTTCGATGAAATACGGATCGTTAAGAGCCGCTTCTTCCAATTCTTTCGCAATGTTCAACACTGGATCATTTACACCCAATTTGTTCAAGATTTGGTCGCAAGCACCTTTGATGATTTTCGCGCGTGGGTCAAAGTTTTTGTACACACGGTGTCCGAAGCCCATCAAGCGGAAGCCGCTATTTTTATCTTTTGCTTTTTCAACCCATTTTTGAGTGTTACCGCCGTCGGCTTTGATAGCGTCAAGTTGTTCGATAACTTCTTGGTTTGCACCACCATGCAACGGTCCCCAAAGCGCGTTGATACCTGCCGAAACCGACGAGTACAAACTTGCTTTTGAAGAACCTACCACGCGAACTGTGCTTGTAGAGCAGTTTTGCTCGTGGTCGGCGTGGAGGATAAGTAATTTGTTCAGTGCATCAGAAACCACTGGATCTACTTCATAACCTTCCACAGGAAGTGAGAACATCATGTGCAAGAAGTTTGAGCAGTAATCCAACTTATTTTTAGGATAATTCACAGGGTGTCCCATTGAATTTTTGAATGCCCAAGCCGCAAATGTTGGCATTTTGGCAAGCAAACGTACAATATTCAAATCTACTTGTTCTTTCGAACGGTCTGTGATAGATTCTGGGTAGAAAGCTGTAAGGGAACAAACTAGAGACGAAAGTACGCCCATCGGGTGTGCATTAGCAGGGAATCCGTCAAGGATTTTGCGAATATCTTCGTGTACTAATGTGTGGCTCTTTATAGTGTTAGTGAATTGGTCTAATTCTGCTTGCGAAGGAAGCTCTCCGTAAATAAGCAAGTAAGCCACTTCCAAGAAAGAAGATTTTTCGGCTAACTGCTCAATCGGATACCCGCGATAGCGAAGGATACCTTCTTCTCCGTCAAGGAATGTAATAGCACTTTTGGTTGAACCTGTGTTTTTGAAACCGTAATCTAAGGTAATGTAACCCGATTTGTCGCGCAAAGGCGCAATATCAATCGCCTTTTCTTTTTCCGAACCCTCAAGCACTGGTAACTCATAAGTTACGCCGTCAAGGATTAATTTAGCGTTTTCAGACATATGAAATGATTTAAAGTATCTGTTATTGAATTGAGCGAAATTTATGTATTTTTTTTTCCCGAAAACAATGACTTTTGTTTGGAAAAGAAATAAATACGCCAGCAAACGTACTTGCCAATCCGCTTTTAGTCAACAAAAAAATTATTTTTTTTGTTTTTTGCCTAATAATATTTTTTCAACAAACTGTAAATCAGAACTTTAAAATCAAAAAATACTTATAATTTTATACAAAACTAACAATGTGATTACAAAACCATAAAGCCACGCCATTTGGACAAAATTGCATTTTTCAATCGTTTGCAAAATATGCGAATATAAAAAAACATGGCCTATTGTGTAAGCCATGTTTTCGGTCAAAATCGATACTGTTTTTTGATAAAATTATGACAATTTTTTGTAGCGAATACGCTTTGGTGCAACGTCGCCCAAACGCTTCTTGCGGTTCTCTTCGTAGTCCGAGAAATTGCCTTCAAAGAAATAAACTTGCGAATCGCCTTCAAACGCCAAAATGTGCGTCGCGATGCGGTCTAAGAACCAACGGTCGTGGCTGATGACTACCGCACAACCCGCAAAGTTTTCCAACGCTTCCTCCAACGCACGCAACGTATTTACGTCCAAATCGTTGGTTGGTTCGTCGAGCAACAACACGTTAGAGCCTTGTTTCAGCGTAATGGCCAAGTGTACGCGGTTACGTTCTCCACCCGACAAAATGCCTACTTTTTTCTCTTGATCTGAGCCGCTGAAGTTGAATTTGCTCACATACGCACGCGAGTTTACTTGACGGCCACCCAACATAACGTATTCCGTTCCGCCCGTAATGTTTTCAAAAACGGACTTGTTCGGGTCAAGGTCGTTGTGCTCTTGATCCACGTAGCCGAGTTGCACCGTAGGCCCAACTTCAAACGTGCCCGTATCGGGTTGTGTCTGGCCTGTAATCAAACGGAAAAGCGTAGATTTACCCGCGCCGTTTGGCCCGATTACGCCCACAATACCACCTTGCGGCAAAGCAAAACTCAAGTTTTCAAACAAAAGTTTGTCGCCGTAGGCTTTCGATATATTTTGTGCTTCAATCACTTTGCCGCCCAAACGAGGCCCCGCAGGAATGAAAAGCTCCAATTTTTCTTCTTTTTCTTTGGCTTCTTCGCCCAACATTTTGTCGTAAGCCGCCAAACGCGCTTTAGATTTCGCATGACGTGCTTTCGGTGCAAGACGTACCCATTCCAACTCGCGTTGCAATGTTTTTTGGCGTTTAGATTCCGTTTTTTCTTCTTGTGCCAAACGTTGTTGCTTTTGCTCCAACCACGACGAATAATTTCCTTTCCACGGAATACCCTCGCCTCTGTCAAGTTCCAAAATCCAGCCTGCCACGTTGTCCAAGAAATAACGGTCGTGGGTTACAGCGATTACCGTACCTTTATATTGCTTCAAATGTTGTTCGAGCCACAACACCGACTCTGCGTCCAAGTGGTTGGTTGGTTCGTCAAGTAGCAGTACATCAGGCTCTTGTAAAAGCAAACGGCACAAAGCTACGCGGCGTTTTTCACCACCCGACAAGTTCGCAACGTTGGCTTCTTGCGGCGGACAGCGCAACGCATCCATCGCACGTTCCAGGCGGTTGTCCAGTTCCCAAGCGTTTACCGCATCCAGTTTTTCTTGTACTTCGGCTTGTCTGGCCATGAGCTTGTCAAAATCAGCATCAGGGTCAGCAAATTTTTCGTTTATATCTTCAAACTCTTTAAGCAAATCCACGATGGGCTGCACGCCTTCTTCTACGATTTCTTTAACGGTTTTGTTGGGGTCAAGTTTGGGTTCTTGTTCCAGTAGCCCCACCGAGTAGCCCGCCGACCACACGATTTCGCCCTGATATTCTTTGTCCACACCAGCAATCAAGCGCAACAACGTGGACTTACCAGAGCCGTTTAGACCCAAAACCCCAATTTTTGCACCATAAAAAAACGACAAATAAATGTCTTTCAAAATGCGGCGTTGTGGTGGAATAACTTTACTCACACCAGCCATCGAGAAAATGATAGTTTCGCTCATATCTGTTTATAAAAGTTCTTTTGGTTCAATATAAAAACACTTATTATCAGTGCGTTGCGATTACGGCAACGGAATAATAAGTTCTTGGCCTAAACCGATTTGGTCACCTTTCAAGTTGTTGGTTTTCTTAATTAAATCTGCCTTCACTCCATATTTTTGGGCAATGGCCAACAGTCCGTCGCCCGACTCTACGGTATGAATGGCGCGAATCTTAATTTTTAGTTCTTGGTCGAGTTGCACCTCGTCCGAACTCATGCCATTTTCGGCTTTGATGTCGGCAGCCGACTGATTAAAGCGTGTGGCAATCTTGAAAAGCGTATCCCCCGATTTTACTTTGTAGCCGTAAGTTTGACTGCCCGAAGCCGAACCCGTATTTTTTGAAGGTTCTTTTTTAGGCTTCTCTTCTTGTTTTTTGGTTGGCTTATCGGTGGCTTGCGTTTGCTCTTGGTTGGCAGAATCCGACGGTAACACGACGGCAGGCACAGGATGACTGGCCTGAATTTCGGTCAAAATCGAAGAAGGTTCTTTTTTGCTTTGCGATATTCTAAAAAAGAAAAGACCAATAATAACCAACAAACCCACCAACACGGCCAAAAGCCAATAATTTGTACCAGACTTTGGGGTTTCGGGGGTAGGTTGTTGCGTTTGGTTTGTATCTAAAGACATATTCGGAAAATAATTTTTTATACTGTAAACAGAAAACAAAAGTTCTGTTTCGGATTAGTTGCCCTCTTCTTCGGCGGCTTCTGTGCCATCGCCTTCGCTGCCTGCGCTCTTGGCAGGGTCTTCGCCCGCTACCCAAATGTCCACCACTTCGCCAGCACGCGTTTTTGTGCCTGCGCTTGGTTTTTGTTTAATAATAGTGCCAGGCGGCAAAGTGCTTGTATTGTCATAAGTAACTACATCTATTTGCAAACCAACGCCCGTGATGGCCAATTCGGCTTCGTCGCGCGGCATTCCCACATAATTGGCGAGTTCAAATTCTGTATTTCCTTGTCCGTTGCCGACAATCAAATCAATGCGCGAACCCTTCGGAATCGGTGTTCCTTCGGCTACTTCTTGGCCGTTCCATCTTTGTTTGATAACCGAATTGAGCTGCAAATCAGGCACGTATTCCGTTTTTCCCAAAAGCAAATCATAACTCAAAAGCTCGTCTTGCGCGTTGATGAGTGTGCGGTTGAGCAAGTTTGGCATTTTTACTAAAGGCGGTTGCTTCGAATAAATTTCTACATAAATCTTGCGACCCGCTTTTACTTTTTCGTCTGGAAATGGGAATTGCTTGTGCACCGTAAACGGCTCTGCACCAGGCTTGTAAATAGAATCATCTACTACATATTCCAAATCTCTTTCGCCCAATACATTTTCCAAATCTGCCAGCCTCATACCCACGACTTTTGGCACGGTTACCGTCTCGTTGTGGTTGGTGGTGATGGGCAAATAAATATAGAAAAACGAAAGCACCATAATAACCAACATGGCTACAATGATGAGCAAGTGCAAAAGCACGTCGAAAGGCGTTTGAGCTTTAAAACTAAATTTCATGGTTTTGTGCAATGTTGTGATACAGGCCGCAAAGTACGCATTTATACCCCAAATCACCAATATTTTATTTGGTCTTTACTTGCTGAAATGGCCAGATTTGCGCCGCAACGATACAACCTATCGGGGGAAAGTGTAACTTTCGCCGTTTTTTATGTTTTATTTGGTTTGGTTTTAAACTCAATATCAAGTTGTCGTCTTTTATCATTGGCCTTGTGGCTGTTTTTGCGGTTTGCTTCCTGATTCAGATTATTTTCATCACAGGATATTTTACGCGTTTGGGTTCTTATGTCTCCTCTCCTACTGGCACGGCTACGCCTTCGCGCATGGGGATTTCGGTGGTTTGTTGCGCACACAACGAAACCGAAAACTTACAAAAACTCATTCCTGCGCTGCTGGCACAGCAATATCCCAACTTTGAAATTATTATCGTGGACGACCGCTCTGGCGACGAAATGTATGATTATATGCTGGCGTTGGAAAGGCAAGAGAAAAAAGTAAAGCTCGTGCGCATAGACCACACACCCGACGGCATGAATTTCAAAAAATTTGCGCTCACGATGGGCATCAAAGCCGCACAATTTCCGCACGTGCTGCTGACCGATGCCGATTGCCTGCCAGCCTCCGAACACTGGATTGCGCAAATGGCGGCTTGCTTCACGCCCGAAACCAAAATTGTGTTGGGTTATTCGCTTTACAGACCTTACAAAGGCTTGCTCAATGCCCTGATTCGTTACGAAACGCTTTTCACTTGCACGCAATATTTGTCGATGGCCATCGCCCGAAACCCATACATGGGCATTGGCCGCAATTTGGCCTATACCAAAGATATTTTCTTGGAAAATAAAGGCTTTTTTGAACACATCGCCATTACGGGTGGCGACGATGATTTGTTTATCAATAGAGTAGCAACTACTTCTAATACAGCTATTTGTATTTCGCCCGAAAGCCTTACTTGGTCAGAACCGAAGCACACATTTAAGACTTGGTATAGACAAAAGCAACGCCATTTGAGCGTAGGCAAATATTATCGCCTAAAAGACCAATGGTGGTTGGGGCTGCTTTCGCTCTCGCACGTGGGCGTGTGGGTGGCTGGCCTGTGGCTTTGCGCGATGCCCGAACCGTTTTGGGCGATTGGCTTGGCGGGGTTGGTGCTGCGCAGCGGCTTGCATACTTGGACGATGGCACGCAACGCACGTAAGCTCAACGAAACATTGGGCTGGTACATGATGCCACTTTTAGACTTTTTACAAGTGCTTTATCCTGTGTTTTTTACAGTGCCTGCGCTGATTCTGCGCCGCAAATCTTGGAACTAATTTTTTGATAAAAGAAGAAATTTGTGCTCATTTTTTAGTTACAAACTTCTTCTTTTTGAGTAATATTAAACCTATTTATAATCACAAATGCAATAACAGTTATAAAAAATATAATACGGGTTTCCATATCAAACTTTTCAGTTAAATTGTCCATTAGAGGGGTGTACATGATGAGGTTTTCTATTCCAATAAGCAGTAAAATGATTATAATTTCTGCTTTTTGATATTGTAATTTTAATAAATTTTGAGACCTCATTAAAAAATAACCTAAAAAAGCAATTATTTGCGTATAACCCCAAATTCTACCTGTATCCCAAGCTATTGCATGCAAACCAAGAGGTAAAATACAAATCAATACATAAATAGAATACAGTATTATGTTAGTTTTATTTTTTTCTATTTTTTCCCAAGACAACCATATTATTACAAACAAAGGCAATCCTACTTTAAAAATAAGAGTTGGCTCAAATATTCTTGCCCAAAAATAGATTCTTTGTTCATTAATATAATCTAAAAAAGAATGAGTAAATCCATCTGCTACAATAAAATCTCTATTTTCTTTAATAAAATCAAATTTTTGTAAATGATTTTGAAGAACTTCCATCGAAATACTGCTATTTTTATTTGATATATATATCAGTAAAAAAACGACAATCGGAATAATAAGTAGTTCAAAAAACGATTGAATTTTCTTTTTTATATCATCATCTCGAAACTTTATCATTACATAAAACGTAGCCAAAGGTAAGCACATAATCAGAGATGATTCATGTGTAAGAATACCCAAAGCCAGTACCATAGAAGCAAATATTAAATAATTTCTGCTTATTAGAAGAAACGAAAGTATTACAATTAAAATAAGTATATTGTCATAGTAACCCATAAAATGAGCAGAAAAAACAATATAACTGGAAGAAAAGAAACTTAATAAAATAACATAATCATCAAAGTAAAAATCTGACAATTTTATAATTTTATAAGCCAAAAAAAATAATGCAGCACAGAAAATCAAAAACAAAATAATTGATATGAAAATTATTTTACTTTCCATATTCTCACCACTTGGAAATAAAACATTTAAAAAAGCACCGGGCAAAGCACGTTTTATAAACCCAAATTGATAACCAATGAGCCAATGTGCTTCAGCAAAATCATTAGGCAAACGAAAGGCTTTTGATATTGTAAATACCAAAGAAAGAAATAGAATAATCAGATAAGACTTTTGAGCTTTCATGTTTTATAAATCGCTATATGGTTTAGAATAATATTTTTTTAGTAAATACGGTATTATGTATAATTTATTACAACAATACCATATTTTTTTTAAAATATCTCAAAACGTGTCTATAAATTTTATTTTAAAGTTGTTTAACCTACTGTACTTTTGTCGTTACAATAAATTTATAAAAGAATGAAAACAGATAATCTTCTGGACGAATATATAGAGGTGCACACTACGCCCGAAACACCACTACTTCAACAACTTACACGCGAAACTTACGCCAAAGTGCTCATGCCGCGCATGATTTCGGGGCATTTGCAAGGCCGTGTGCTGTCCATGATTACGCACATGATGCGCCCTGCGCGTGTGCTGGAAATCGGAACGTTTACGGGTTATTCTACGCTTTGCCTTGCCGAAGGTTTGCCCGAAGGCGGCTTGCTGCACACCATCGACATCAACGAGGAGTTGGAAGACATGGTACGCGATTATATACAAAAAGCTGGTTTTCAGGATAAAATCATTCAGCACATTGGCGCGGCGGCTGGAATTATCCCGACGCTTACCGATGCGTTTGACTTGGTGTTCATTGATGCCGACAAAGTAAATAATGGCCTGTATTACGACCTCGTTTTTGATAAAGTGAAACAAGGCGGCTTTATCATCATCGACAATGTACTTTGGAACGGGAAAGTAGCAGGCGAGCCAGATCGCAAAATTGACAAAGATACCCAACGTATTTTGGATTTTAATAAAAAAGTAATCGAAGATACGCGCGTAGAAAGTGTAATGTTACCGATTCGCGACGGCCTGACCGTAGTACGCAAGCGATAGAAACGATTTTTATAATTTACTCAAAATAAGGGCTTTATTACGTGCTTTGGTGGCTTGCTTTGGCGCGTTCGGCTTGTGGTCTGAATTGTTTTTAGTAAATTTGCCGTCCTTTTGAGCGAACTACTATGCTCAACTTTTGTTATTTTAGTGGAAATATTGGTTTATGAAAAAAGTAGCTTTTTATACTTTGGGCTGCAAGCTCAATTACTCGGAAACATCTACGATTGCGCGTTCGTTTGAGCAGCGCGGCCACCAGCGCGTGGAGTTCACGGATGCCGCCGACGTTTATATTATTAACACTTGTTCGGTAACAGAAAACGCCGACAAGAAATGCCGCAAAGTTGTAAAAGAAGCCTTAAAACATTCTCCAAACGCCTATATTGCTATTGTGGGTTGTTATGCGCAGCTCAAACCCGAAGAAATCGCCAACATTGAAGGCGTGGACGCGGTGCTGGGTGCTGCCGAAAAATTCCGACTCATGGATTTGATTGATACTTTTGAGAAAAAACAAGGCCGTGCCGATATTTTCGCGCAAGATATTTCGGCAGCCAATCAATATAACACCGCGTACTCACTCAACGACCGCACCCGTACTTTCCTGAAAGTGCAAGACGGTTGCGACTATTCGTGCTCGTTTTGTACTATTCCAATGGCCAGAGGCGGCAGCCGTTCGGATAGTGTAGTTAATATCGTGAAAGCTGCGCAGGACATTGCCCAAAATGCCGACGTAAAAGAAATCGTGCTGACGGGCGTAAATATTGGCGATTTTGGTTTGCAAAACGAAATTCGTGTGGAACGTTTCGTGGATTTGGCGCGTGCGCTGGACGAGGTGGAAGGCATTGAGCGTTTCCGTATTTCGTCTATCGAACCAAACTTGCTTACCGACGAAATCATTGAATTTGTGGCTTCTTCCAACAGATTTGTACCACATTTTCATATTCCGTTGCAGTCGGGCAACAACAAAACATTGGCCGCCATGCGTCGCCGCTACAAACGCGAACTTTACGCGCAACGTGTAGCCAAAATCAAGGAAGTAATGCCGCATTGCTGTATTGGCGTAGATGTGATTGTGGGCTTCCCTGGCGAAACCGACGAAGATTTCTTGGATACTTATCAGTTCCTTAACGAATTGGATATTTCGTATTTGCACGTGTTTACTTACTCGGAACGTGCCAACACGCAGGCCTTAGACATTAAGCCCGTCGTGCCGATGCACAAGCGCAACGAACGTTCCAAAATGTTGCATATTCTTTCCGACAAAAAAAGAAGATATTTTTACGAACAACAATTAGGCAAATCGGCTACCGTGCTGTTCGAACAAGACATTGAAGAAGGGCAAATGTTTGGCTTTACGGAAAATTATGTACGCGTAACGGCCAAGTATGACCCGCTGTTAGTGAACGAGTTAAAAACGCTTACGCTTACGAAAATCAATGAAAATGGCCACGTGGAAGCCACAGAAGCCGACGAGGTGTTTACACACTAAGATTTAACTACTATAAACCTCAAATACCTATCACCATGAATATTATTTCGTTTTTTATCGGAGTAGTTGCCGCGCTCTTGCTCATTGTTTCCATTTACGTGCCTTCGCTTATTTGGCTCAGTGGAATGGCCTTGCCTATCGCTACGCTGGGGGCGTTCATTGGGGCAATGTCCAAATATTATAAGGTCGGAGCTGCGCTCAATTTGTTGGTGATAGTGCTTATTTTATGGTGGTTCTGGACGGCAGAAAACATTTTGCCAATTGATGTGAATTTTAAATAAACAATAGGCATACACGCTAAATTTTATCTACTCAACCAATTGATATACAATAATATGCCTCATATACTTCTCGTGGACGATGAGCGTAGCATTCGCAGCACGCTCCGCGAAATATTAGAATACGAAAACTACACCATAGACGAAGCCAAAGACGGTGAAGAAGCCATCGCTTTGCTCGAAAAAAACGAGTATGATGTAGTGCTTTGCGATATAAAAATGCCCAAAATGGACGGTATGGAAGTGCTGGCCAAAGCCAAAGAAATGGGAAAAGATGCCCAATTTATTATGGTTTCGGCGCACGGCTCTATCGAAACGGCGGTGGAAGCCACCAAAAAAGGAGCTTATGATTTTATTCAAAAGCCACCCGATTTGAACCGCTTGTTACTGACGGTGCGCAATGCGCTGGACAAATCCAAATTGGTAACCGAAACGAAAGTTTTGAAGAAAAAAATAGGCAAAACAAGCCAAATGATAGGCCAGTCGCCTGCCATGATGCGCGTGAAAGATGCCATTGACAAAGTAGCCCCAACGGAAGCACGTGTACTAATTCTGGGGCCAAATGGTGCAGGAAAAGAGCTGGTAGCAAGAGAGTTGCATGGCAAAAGCAGTCGCGCTGCGCAACCACTCGTAGAAGTAAACTGTGCGGCCATTCCGTCCGAGCTTATCGAAAGCGAACTTTTCGGACACGAAAAAGGCGCATTCACGTCGGCCATTAAGCAGCGCATCGGCAAGTTTGAACAGGCCAGCGGCGGCACGCTTTTCTTGGACGAAATCGGAGACATGAGCCTTTCGGCGCAAGCCAAAGTGCTACGCGCTTTGCAAGAACACAAGATTACGCGCGTGGGTGGCGAAAAAGAAATCAAAGTAGATGTGCGCGTGTTTGCAGCTACCAACAAAGATTTGCGCAAAGAAATAGAAGAAGGCCGTTTCCGTGAAGATTTGTACCATCGCCTTAGCGTGATTGTGGTGCAAGTGCCATCGCTGGCGCAACGTGCCGAAGACATTCCGCTTTTGGTAGAAAAATTCTTACAAGATATCGCCGACGACTATGGCAACGCACCCAAGAAAATTGCGCCCAAAGCCCTCGAATACCTGCAAACCCTTCCTTGGACGGGCAATATTCGGGAGCTTCGCAACGTAGTAGAACGTCTGGTCATTCTTTCGGGCAAAGAAATTACGCTCGAAGATGCGCAAGCGCACGCAACGGTAAGCCGTTTCTAAAATTTTAGTGTAGTTTTGAGTTCAAAACATTGTTTTAAATTTTTGTAAAATAGCCTTTCATGTCTATTGCTGTTCAAAATTTGATTAAGACCTACGGCACTCAAAACGCCGTTGATGATATTTCTTTCGAGGTAAAAAAAGGAGAAGTGCTGGGCTTTTTGGGGCCAAATGGTGCGGGCAAATCCACGACCATGAAAATTGCCACTTGCTATTTGCCACCAACGTCGGGCAGCGTGCAGATTTGCGGTTTGGATGTACAAGAAAACGCCTTAGAAGTTCGCCGCAAAGTGGGGTATTTACCCGAACACAACCCACTGTATTTGGATATGTTCGTGCGTGAGTATCTGGAATTTTCGGGTTCTATTTACGGGATTTCGGGCAAAACACTGAACCAACGCATCGGGGAAGTAGTTGAACAAACGGGACTTAGCATCGAACAAAACAAAAAAATTGGGGCTTTGTCCAAAGGCTACCGCCAACGTGTAGGGCTGGCGCAAGTGCTGATTCATAACCCTGAAGTGTTGATTTTGGACGAACCGACCACAGGCCTTGACCCCAACCAAATCGTTGAGATTCGACAATTGATTAAAAATATTGGCAAAGAAAAAACGGTGATTTTCTCCACGCACATCATGCAGGAAGTGCAGGCACTTTGCGACCGCGTGGTTATTATTAATCGTGGTAAAATCGTGGCCGATAGCCCCGTGAGTAGCCTACAAAACAACTCACAAGGCAAGGCCATTATTACCGCCGAATTTGATGCCGATGTGGACACCAAACTTTTGCAAAGCATTGCTGGTGTAGTAAGTGTAAAACACTTGAAAACAGGTGTTTATCAGATTACAGAACAAGCGGGTGCAGACGTTCGCGGTTCTGTTTTTAAACTGGCAACCGCCCAAAACTGGACGCTGCTCGGCCTGAAACAAGAAGAAAATTCTTTGGAAAAAATCTTCCACGACCTCACCGTCCAAAAAGATTAATTCAGAATAAATATAAAAGTAAAAGCCGCTCGCAACATTCTGCAAGCGGCTTTTTTTATTGACAAGGAAATCAAATCGTTATTTTGTAATCGTGCGTTGCTCGATGCGTTTTTCGTAGTCTTTCCCCTGAAAAATACGTTGCACATAAATGCCTGGCACGTGTACCAGATTCGGGTCAAGCTCACCAGCTGGCACTAATTCTTCCACTTCCGCAATCGTGATTTTGCCTGCGGCAGCCATCATCGGATTAAAGTTGCGGGCAGTGCCTTTGAATACCAAATTACCTGCGGTATCGCCTTTCCAAGCCTTCACAATTGCAAAATCAGCTTTCAGCCACTGTTCCATCAGATAGGTTTTGCCATCAAAAACGCGTGTTTCTTTGCCTTCGGCTACTTCCGTGCCCACACCCGCAGGCGTAAAAAAGGCAGGAATACCCGCGCCACCCGCACGAATGCGCTCGGCTAACGTACCTTGTGGCAACAATTCCACTTCCAATTCTCCCGACAAAAGCTGGCGTTCAAACTCGGCGTTTTCGCCCACATACGAGGAAATCATTTTGCGAACTTGGCGTGTTTTGAGCATCAGGCCAATGCCAAAATCATCAACACCCGCATTGTTAGAAATGCAAGTAAGGCCTTTCACGCCGCTGCGCAAGAGTGCCGCAATGCTATTTTCGGGAATCCCGCACAAACCAAAACCGCCCAACATGAGCACAGCACCGTCTTTGATGTCGGCGACAGCTTCGTCTGCACCACTAATTACTTTATTTATCATTTCTCAAATAAGTTAAAGTTCTTGTAAAAATCCGCAAAGAAAACGTTTGCCAAAAATACAAACTTCCTTCAAAAAATCTTATTCTTTTCGCAAATCTTTGGGCAAAATCCGTAGCGAGTCGCAGCCCTGCGCCAAATCAATCAGTTGTTCGTAGCGTTGGAGTTGCTGCGAATAATTGTACAAATAAGCTCCTTGTGCCGCTTTATTGATGCCGCCCACGTAGTAACGTTCCAGCCAAGGCAATACGGTAATGGCCGCACTCAAAAAATTGTAATTCAAACCCGTAGCCACAAACAAATACACAAATACGCCATTGATAGCCAATGAATTAATCGCATTTCGGGTGTCGTGGGCATACAGTTGCCCCGCCCCAGGCAAAATGATACTCAAGATTTTAGCCAAAGTAACATTCTTTCTGCGAGCTGTTTTTTGCTGCTCAAAAATGGTTTTGATGGCCTGCTGCTGCGCGGGGCAATCGGCGGCGGTATTGAGCAAATGCAGTTGCGATTGTTCAAAATTTTCTAAAGCAAAATACGTCAAGCCCAAATACAGTTCGCGACGACGGCGAAGCTGTGGCGGAATTTGGCGCGGCATATTGTAAAGCTCTTGGGCGGCGTGGTCGTATTGATAATTGGTAAGCAATGTTAAGGATTTTGCCAAAATAATTTCGGCGCGTAGGCTGTCGGTTGTGGCGGCAGCATAGGCCAAATCGTAATATTGCTTGGCGCGGTCGGGTTGTTGTGTTTGGGCGAAACAATCGGCCACTTTGGCGTAACAATAAGCCGTATTTTTTTTGGCAGAATCAAAAAAAATGACGCGTAAATAATGGCTACTTGCTTGCGAGAATTGGCCTTTGCTCCATGCCGAATCTGCCAACACTAAGGTTTGGTCAAGGGTCTGCGCTGAAGTTTTATACAGACTTATCCATACACACAAGACTACTAAAAACCAATATCTTAACATAGTTATCCACAAAAAAAACTGCGCATCAAATCTTTGTGGAAAAGAATTTTAATGCGCAGCTTATTATTCGTTTTATTTCAAAATCTTGAAGCCTTATTCCAACACAACGCCCATCGACGAGAATTTGTCAATGCGTTCGTTGATGCGTTCTTGCGGCGAAAGTTTATTAAGCTCAGCCGTATGTTCCAAAATCGCTTTTTTGAGGATTTGCGCCATCGCGATTGGGTCGGCGTGTGCCCCTCCAAGCGGCTCAGGCACGATGCCATCCACCAATTTATTTTCGAGCATATCCGTAGCCGTAAGTTTGAGGGCTTCGGCGGCTTGCTCCTTAAAATTCCAAGTTCTCCAAAGAATAGTCGAACAGTTTTCGGGCGAAATAACTGAGTACCAAGAGTTTTCGAGCATTAGCACGCGGTCGCCGATACCGATTCCCAACGCGCCACCCGAAGCACCTTCGCCGATGATGATACAAATCACAGGCACTTTGAGCATGAACATTTCGCGGAGGTTGTGCGCGATTGCCTCTCCTTGTCCGCGTTCTTCGGCCTCAAGCCCCGGAAATGCGCCTGGCGTGTCGATAAGCGTAATGATAGGTTTCCCGAATTTTTCGGCCAAACGCATCAGGCGCAACGCCTTGCGATAGCCTTCAGGATTGGCCATCCCGAAATTGCGGTACTGGCGTTGTTTGGTATTGCGGCCTTTTTGGTGACCGATGAGCATAAACGACTGGCCGTCTATTTCCCCAAAACCACCTACGATGGCTTTGTCGTCGGCTACTTGGCGGTCGCCGTGTAGCTCAATGAACTTATCGGCAATCGTTTGGATATAATCCAACGTATAAGGACGGTCTGGGTGGCGCGAAAGTTGTACACGCTGCCAGCGCGTCAGGTTGCGATAAGTATCTTCTTTGAGTTTAATAATTTTCTCTTCCAATGCTTTTACGGCTTCTGACACATCTACATTGCTTTCCTGAGCAAGTTGTTTCATGTCAGCTAATTTGGATTCTAACTCAAAAATGGGTTTTTCAAAATCTAAAAGCATATTAGCAGTAGGTCTGTTTCGATAATAATATTAAAATTTCGATACGTCCGATGTGTGTTAGCAAATGCTTTGCGCTCAACACAAGCGACAAATTTAGTATAAAACTTGACTGAAAAACATCATCAACACGCTATTATTTGCAATTAAGTGCCTAAAATACAGCATTACATAAGATTTGTATTTTTTTATCTATGTTTAATTAAATTAAAAATAATGCACTTCTTTCCTAAAACGCCACAAACAACCGTACTTTTGCGCCATTACTTTTTTAGCACGAATTATGAGCATTGCCCAAAATATCGCAGACATTGAAAAAACATTAGAAGGCACCAGTTGTCGCCTGATTGCCGTGAGCAAAACCAAACCCGCCAGTGCCATTGCCGAAGCCTACGAGGCTGGCTTTAGGCGTTTTGGGGAAAATAAAGTGCAGGAAATGGCCGACAAATACGAGGAACTGCCCAAAGACATCGAGTGGCATTTGATTGGGCATTTGCAAAGCAACAAAGTAAAATATATTGCGCCATTCGTGAGCCTGATTCATTCGGTGGACAGCCTCAAACTATTGGCCGAAATCAATAAACAAGCCGCCAAAGCTGGCCGCCAAATTCCGTGTCTGTTGCAAATTTTTATTGCCCAAGAAGAAACAAAGTTTGGACTTTCGGAAACAGAAGCCATTGATTTACTGCAATCTGCGGAGTTTGACACGCTGGAAAATATCCGTATTGTTGGGCTAATGGGCATGGCCTCCAACACCGACAACAACGCACAAATTCGCCAAGAGTTCAAAGGCCTCAAACAATTTTTTGACCGCTTGGCACAAACCATACAGCACCCGCGCGTGCAAATGCAAGAACTTTCGATGGGCATGAGCGGCGATTATTTGATGGCCGCGCAGGAAGGAAGTACGCTTGTGCGGGTCGGGAGTGCCATTTTCGGCCACCGATAAACAAAACAATTTGTCTGTGATTGGGTTTTGGATTTGTATGAAAAAAATCTCCGTAAAACAGGCGACCGCTGCCCTGATGCTGGTGTATAGCGTCGGGATTATTGGGCTTTTGTGGCCAGTTTCTAAGCCTTATTTTTTGTTGCTTACGCCGCTCAACTTGCTGCTAACACTTTGTTTGCTACTATTTTACCAAGAAAACAAAAACCAAATTTTTTGGATTGTGTCGGTAGCAGTGGCCGCATTGGGTTTTGGGTCGGAGGTGCTGGGCGTGCATACGGGTTGGCCGTTTGGCGAGTACCGTTATGCCTCTGCGCTGGGCTGGAAATGGGGAGATGTGCCTTTGATTTTGGCCGCCAACTGGCTGATTTTGATACTTTCTACAAATAATATTTGCCAAACTTTGCACTCCAACAAAGCCGTAAGAGCGGCGTTAGCAGCTACACTAATGGTCGGGTTGGATACTTTTATAGAACCAGTGGCCATGCGCAACGATTTTTGGCAGTGGCCAAACGGCGTGGTTGCCACTCAAAATTATGTCGGTTGGTGGGTGGTGGCTTTCGGGTTGCAGATGCTTACCGAAAGCCTACCTTTTACCAAAAAAAATCCGTTGGCTTGGCCAGTTTATGGCGTATTGCTTTACTTTTTTGTGGTGCAATGCGTGGCGTACAGATTGGGGTTATAGTTTATTCCATTACATCTATCCAACCTTTATAGGAAAGAGTTTGGCCTGTATAAGTGGTCAATTCCAACAGATAAAAATACGTTCCAGACATAAATGATTCTCCGTTCCAATCACTGTTATAATCGGTTTGCTCGTACATTTTCTTTCCCCAGCGATTATAAATCTGTAACTTATTCGTTTTGAAAAGATTTAAACCTTCTATTTTTAAAAAATCATTTTTCCCGTCTCCATTTTTAGTAATAATATTCGGAATAAATAACTCTGAGCAAATCAAATGTCCGTTGGCATCAATCGCGATTTTATCTACACTGACAGTTGCCGTAGCGGCACACGAAATATTGGAAGCGGAATAATTAATTTTTTTGGTTACATACGATTCGTTGTATAATGTCAGTACGTTATTTGTAAAATTGTCGGGAGCTTGCAAAGGCGGATTAAACGTCCAAACAACAGATTGTCCATTAAGCGAATCGGCCAACGTAACACTCGCTCCAGTGCAAATATTAGTGTCTTTTAGTGCAACGGATGGCGGAATTGACACAACAACCGTATCCACGACTTTACAACCTGTGGCTAATACGGTTCTGGTCAGATAATATTTTTGAACCAATACACTATTACCTGTATTAGAGATTTTTACCGTTGGGTTACTGATATTCGGATTAGTCAAATTATTGGCTGGCAACCACTGATAAGAATAATTTGCATTTGCATTGGTTCCAATATTTATAGATTGATTGCTACACGTTTGAAACAAAGCTGTCGCGTTGGACTGCAATTTTGGATATACGCCAACCTGCAAACTATCCGAACACGGAATATTGCTGGCAGAACATACTGTATTTTTTATGCTACCTGTCGCATTATAAAGCGTCAGTACGTTATTGGTAAAATTGTCGGGAGCTTGCAAAGGCGGACTGAATGCCCAAGTAACAGATTCTCCATTAATCGAATCGGCTAACGTAACGCTTGCGCCATGACAAATATTTGTATCTTGAAATACGACATTAGGCGCAACAGATACGGCAACCGTATCTACCACCGAACAGCCCGTAGAGACCAATGTTCTGGTCAGATAATATTTTTGAACCAATACACTATTGCCTGTATTTGAAATACTTACCGTTGGATTACTGATATTTGGATTATTCAAATTATTGACTGGCGACCACTGATAAGAATAATTTGCATTGGCATTGGTTCCAATATTTATAGATTGATTGCTACACGTTTGAAACAAAGCTGTCGCGTTGGGCTGCAATTTTGGATATACGCCAACCTGCAAACTATCCGAACACGGAATATTGCTGGCAGAACATACTGTATTTTTTATGCTACTTGTTGCATTATAAAGTGTCAGAACATTATTCACGAAATTATCTGGCGATTGCAACGGCGGATTAAATGTCCAAACAACAGATTGTCCATTAATCGAATCGGCTAACGTAACGCTTGCGCCATGACAAATATTTGTATCTTGAAATACGACATTAGGCGCAACAGATACGGCAACCGTATCTACCACCGAACAGCCCGTAGAGACCAATGTTCTGGTCAGATAATATTTTTGAACCAATACACTATTGCCTGTATTTGAAATACTTACCGTTGGATTACTGATATTTGGATTATTCAAATTATTGACTGGCGACCACTGATAAGAATAATTCGCATTGGCATTGGTTCCAATATTTATAGATTGATTGCTACAAACCGCTATATTTTTGGTTGGTTTTTTAGCTATCTCTGGATACACAGATATTTGGCGAGTATTTGCACACGGAATATTGCTGGCAGAACATACTGTATTTTTTATGCTACTTGTTGCATTATAAAGTGTCAGAACATTATTCACGAAATTATCTGGCGATTGCAACGGCGGATTAAATGTCCAAGTAACAGATTGTCCATTAATCGAATCGGCCAACGTAACGCTTGCGCCATGACAAATGGTGTCAGTTGTTTGTGTTGCAATACACATCGTAATGGGCATTTCGGTAGCATAAGGAACGCTTAATCGAGAAGTTACACCTGTTGGAGCTAATGCCAATCCATTTTTTATATATGTAGCATTAGCATTATTCGGATTAGTTATTTTCCCTAAAAAAGTGCTACCAGAGTTTGCTACATATATATTTCCATCTGGGGCAGTAGCCATCTGAGAATAAGTATAAGCACCTGTTATATTAGCAATGCTCACCATATTATTGGTAGCTATATTTATTTGTCGAATGGAATTAGGGTCATTAGGGCCAGTTTCTGTTATGTAAACATATTGACTATTAGGCGAAAACTCTACCCCTAAACACCTTGGAATGGTAAAGTGTACAGGATTTGAGACAACGCCTGTACTATTATTAAAGTTTAATAATTCAGCCCAGTTGCTATAGAATGTTGTTGCACATACTTTTTGTCCGTTGGGAGAAATATTCAATTCTCCGATAGGATTATTATGAATTCCCCCAACCGTACTAACAACAGGTGTCGGGCTAACTCCCGCATTTGTAACTAAATAAGCAAAATATTTACGATTTTCATTATTTGTACTAGCAGCACCATGTGTAACAACCCAATAATCAATACCATTGGCATGTTTGGTTACGGCCAACTTTTCTGAAGTTGGCTTTTTGAGTAGAATATTTTTTTGGCCAGAAACAACATATGCAAGCCCTGTACTACTATCTACTTTTACAATAGAATAACAAAGTCCTTTACTATTAGGATTCACGTTTTGATAGACACCCCAAGCATCCACCGTGAACAAAATTGCAGTATTGGGCTTGTTGGGATAAGGTAAAAAATAAGACGAGTTACTCGCTTGTCCGTCTCCATTCAGACTACTACCATTTAGGGCAATCTGATGATTTTTGTTATACAGCGTTTTTCCATCCGTATAAGCAATAATTGTATTATCGACAGAATTAGTAAGCGTAGCACAACCTTTATTAGCTACCATCGCACCCACCAGCGGGGTTGGTGGTGTTGTGCTGAAGTTCATGCCAGCATACTGACCAAAATACCAGACTTTGCCAATATTCTGGCTCAAAGCGGTGGATGAATAGGTTAAAAGTAAAAAGAGAAGTAGGCGGTATTGTTTTTTCATTTATTTAAAAGTTTAAAAAGTATCTAAGTCAGCCAAAGAGTATTTAAATTGTTCTACGGGATATTTTCCAGACAAATTAATTACACCAATTGGCAAGCCTTCTGAAGAAGGGTAGCGACTACATACTTTTTCCACAAAAGAGCCTTTCGTTGTAGAAAAAAATATTTTTGTACAGCCCAACCAGAAAGCCAATCGCCTGAGTTTTTTCCAAAACTCATCAGCCTGTTTCAAATCAAACTTTTCCATATCTCCGACACAAAAAAAGCCTTCATTTTTCACCCAAAGCGTAACGCCTGCCACCGTGATACACATATTATCTGTATATTTTTTGTACTGATAAAAATCTGCATCATGCACAACTCCTCCAATATTCGGCTCTATCAAAGAATTAGGTACTATTTTATTTGAAACATACAAAAATAAAATCATTTTTTGGTATATACCATAAAAAAGTTTAAATATTTTAACTCTTTTAGCTAACTCAGAAAGAGGAAGTGTCATAACCCTAATTTTATAGTTTATCATTGTTTCATAATGTATCCACGATAATTTTGTAACAAAGCCATGATATGAGTTTTTATTAGGCATTCCAAATACAAAATGAAGCCCTTCTTCTTTGGCTAATTCGTAGGTCTTTTTTGCCAGCGTAATAAACAATCTTTTGCCTTGATGGGAAGGATGCGTCATGGTGTCGCCAGACTGGGCCGCCAATAATTTTTCACCATTGTATTCGCATACCAAAGGAAAGACACCGTAATAAGCCGCCGCTTCATTGGTTGCATTGTGAAACGCAAGATAGCCCACATAGTCTTTCCCAAAATTTTGGGTTGCATACTTTTGGGTTAAATATTCTATGCTCACATGCGTTTTGAAGCAATGCAAATACAAATACTGTAAATGATGTAACGTATTGGCTGTTAGCCTTTCAAAGCGGTATTCTTCCATAAAATTTAAAAACCTTTTGAGTTAAGTGATGTGGATAAAAGTATCATATTGGCTTCGTGAGTGGTACTGTTGCTCATACTCCAACGGTTAAGAATGCGCGTATCATTCGCATCACTTCCAAGCTGATAATTTACTGCATATTGTTGTTTGTAGCCAATTTGCTGGGCTTCATCTTTTATCTTGTCAGTGTAGTTGCCATCAGGATAAGCAATGCTTACAATTTCTTTTTGCAGAAGATTTTCCAATATTTTTTTAGATAATCTCATCTCTTCGCTGGCCAAAGCAAAATCAATATTGCCGACATTATAGTGCAAATGCGTATGCGAACCAATCTCTATGAGTTTGGACTTGGCACAAGTCAATACTTGCGCATTATTCATCAGTTGCCAATAATGTGGATTGCGTTTTTTCATTTCTTCATAACGCGGGAGTTGAGCCGTAAGACCCTGAATATAAACATCTCGCCCATTACCCATTTTTTTGATTTGATTGGCAAGTTCTCCGTAATTGTGAGCATTGTGATCCGCCAAACGCATCATATCCAAAGTATCGTACCAAGTGATAAAGTCAGGATTTTCCAAGCCTGCCGTAATAATATAAAAAGTGGCAGGAGCATTATATTTTTCCAGTATTGGCAAAGCGATTTCTAAATTATTGATATAACCATCATCAAAAGTGAGAGCCAATAAGTTTTCTTGGGGAGTTTCGCCTTGCAAATAGGAATTATAAATTTCTGATAGCGAAACAATTTTGAAGTGCTTTTTGAAATAAAGAATATCTCTTTCAAATTGCTGCACGTCCATGTGTCTATGATTGATACCCAAATCAAATTTATCAGTTACGCCATGATAATTGAGTATAATCCGATGTTTCGCGGCACGACGTGCCAGCATTTGTTCTATCCCCAAACCATAAACTAAAGGTGAAATTATTTTACGGTTGATTGTTTTCGTTAATTTCATTGGCCTAATCAAATATTTAGCAATTATTAAAACGCGCTAAATATCCAAAAAATAAGCTCTTTATCCTAACACCCCCACCCTACTGCTGATTCATGTTTGGGGCGGTGAGGTTCTGGATAGAATCTTGCTCGGCTTTCAGGCGATTTTGTATGACATACACATACGAAAGCGTACTAAAATCCGTAAATAATTCTAAATCAATATTATAAAAAGTATCATCGTCGCGAATATTAATTTTGCGAATAATCCCCACAGGCTGCCCCGAAGGAAAGATCGTACTAAATTCGGACGTAACGATAGTGTCGCCTACTATCGGTTTGATGTGGCGAGCAATGTACATGAGTTTGGCCTCAAAGGGGTCTTTTCCGTCCCATTTTACAGTACCAAACGCATGGCTGCGCGTAATTTCTGCCGAAATCAACATTTTAGTATGCAACAGCGAGGTAATCGTACTGAAATGCTCCGAACAAATTTTCACGCGACCCACCACGCCCGTCGGCGACACGACTCCCATGCCAGGTTTAATGCCATCGGCCAAACCCTTATTGATTGTCAGGTAGTTGTCGGCAAAAGAAACAGAGTTGTTAATTACTTTTGCTACTTTATAATCGTATTGGAAAAGTGCCGCATTGCGCATCGTATCCATTTTGGCGTAACGTTCGCTTAGGCGGTTGCGGCTCAACAAAAAGTTAAGACGTGCGTTTTCTTCGGCCAAATCGCGGTTAATGTCCTGCAAATAAAAATAGTCGTTGATGCTGTTGGAAATGGCCATAAAATACGCCACTACCCGATTAGAAGAGTTTAAATACGCTACGCCTTGGTAGCTATTGTTCTGGACAATAAGCCACGTACATATCAGTTCCAAAATCAAAAAAAGCTGAAAAGCGCGGTATTTGTATAAAAATTTAAATAAACTTCCCATCGGTTTGTACAAACATCAAACCTTGAAAACAATCTTTTTGCGGTCGGATTGTCTTCAAGGTTTGGTAAAAAATAGGTTTTATTTGTCTAAAAAATTAAGACATCAAAACGGCTTTGTATTTTTCTATATTCTTGAGTGTCATGCCTGTACCACGCACTACGGCGCGTAATGGGTCTTCGGCAATATGAATCGGTAGCTTTGTTTTTTGGTGCAGACGAATGTCCAAACCACGAAGCAAGGCACCGCCACCCGTCAAGTGAATACCTTTTTCGTAAATATCTGCCGAAAGTTCGGGCGGAGAAATCTCCAACGCTTTCAAAACGGCTTCTTCGATGCGCGAAACAGATTTGTCCAAGGCAAAAGCAATTTCCGAATATGTTACTTTGATGGTTTTCGGGATACCCGTCATCAAATCGCGGCCACGAACTTCGTAATCGACTGGCGGATTTTCCAGCTCAGAAAGTGCCGAACCAACCTCTATTTTTACTTTTTCTGCCGAACGTTCACCAATCAAAAGGTTGTGTTGGCGGCGCATATAATCCAAAATATCTTTTGTGAACACGTCGCCCGCAATACGGATAGATTGGTCGCAAACAATACCCGAAAGCGCAATTACCGCGATTTCCGTCGTGCCGCCCCCAATATCTACAATCATTGAGCCGACAGGCTGTTCTATATCAATGCCGATACCGATGGCCGCTGCCAAAGGCTCAGGAATCATATACACTTCTTTCGCGCCTGCGTGTTCTGCCGAATCTTTTACGGCACGTTTTTCTACCTCCGTAATGCCCGACGGAATACAAATTACCATGCGGTGCGAAGGCGAGAAAAATTTATTACCAGCCCCAATCATCTTGATAAGTCCACGAATCATTTGTTCGGCGGCGGTAAAGTCCGCAATCACACCGTCTTTGAGTGGTCGTATCGTCTTGATTTTTTCGTGCGTTTTCTCGTGCATTTGCATTGCCTCCGTGCCTACAGCCATCACGCGTCCCGTATAACGGTCCAGTGCAATGATAGAGGGTTCGTCCACCACGATTTTATCTTTATGAATAATCAGCGTATTGGCCGTGCCTAAGTCCATGGCAATATCGCTGGTTAAAAAATCGAAAAGTCCCATTTATTCTTATTTTGTATTTAATGTTTTTCAAAAACCGAAGGTATGAATTTTCTTCGAAATTAGTGTTTAAAATGCCTAATTCCCGTCATCACCATCGCCATATTGTGTGCGTTGCAAAACTCAATAGAGTCTTTGTCTTTGATAGAACCACCTGGCTGAATCACGGCGGTTACGCCTGCCGCGTGCGCAATTTCCACGCAATCAGGGAACGGGAAAAACGCATCCGAAGCCATTACCGCGCCATGCAAATCAAATCCAAAAGTTCTGGCCTTGTCAATGGCTTGTTTGAGCGCGTCCACGCGCGAAGTTTGCCCCACGCCACTGGCCAACAATTGCCCATCTTTGGCCAACACGATTGTATTGGATTTGGTATGTTTGGCAATTTTGCTGGCAAACAACAACGAGGCGATTTCTTGCTGGCTTGGCTTACGATTGGTTACAGCGGTTAAGTGTTCGGCTGTTTCGGTCGTAAGGTCTTTGTCTTGCTCCACCACACCGTTAAGCAATGTTTTAAACTGCTTAGTAGAGGTTTGAGTTTCTTTGCGCAGCAACAAAATTCTATTTTTCTTTGATTCCAACAAAGCCAAAGCCTCTGGCTCATAAGCTGGCGCAATTAGCACTTCAAAGAAAAGTTGGTTAAGTTCTTGTGCCGTTGCTACATCTACGGTTACATTGGTGGCAATCACGCCGCCAAAAGCCGAAAGCGTATCGCACGAAAACGCGTTTACATAAGCTTGTTTGGCCGTCGGGGCAGTAGCCACGCCGCAAGCGTTGGTATGTTTTACAATCACAAAAGTAGCACCTTCGGCTTGCTTAAACTCGTCGAGCAAATCCAGCGTAGCGTCAATGTCCACCAAGTTGTTGTAAGAAAGTTCTTTGCCGTTGAGTTGCTCCAGCATTTGCGAAAGGTCGCCGTAAAACACGCCTTTTTGATGCGGGTTTTCGCCATAACGCAATGTTTGGGCTACTGGAATACTTTGTTTGAAACTGGCCGTTTCTTTTCCCGAAAAATAACGGAAAATAGCCGAGTCGTAATGTGAGGTTACGTCGAAAGCCTGCGTCGCGAATCGGCGGCGGTCTTCTTTGTCGGTAAAGCCTTGTTTTTGTTGGAGCAAATCAATGAGTGCGGAGTATTGGTCGCGGGAGGCCACCACCAACACGTCATTGAAATTTTTGGCTGCCGCTCTGATAAGCGAAATCCCGCCAATGTCAATTTTTTCTATAATCTCCTGTTCGGTACCACCTGCGGCCACTGTCGCCTCAAACGGATACAAATCCACGATAACCAAATCTATGGCAGGAATTTCGTATTCGGCTACTTGGGCTTGGTCTTGGCTCAAATCGCGGCGTTGCAAAATGCCGCCAAAAACTTTCGGGTGAAGTGTCTTTACGCGACCGCCCAAAATGGACGGATACCCCGTCAAATCCTCGACGGCTACGACCTCAATCCCCAATTGCTCTATGAATTCTTGTGTGCCTCCTGTGGAGTAAATGCGTACTCCTTGTTGGGCTAAAAGTTTGACAATTTCTTCTAAGTTATCTTTATGATAAACAGAAATAAGTGCTGAGCTAATTTTTTGGGATTGCATTACGGAGAAGATTTTGATTGAAGCCGCAAAACTAATCAAATTTTTTACAAGCCTCAATAAATGATTTTCTTTTTGAAAATATTGCTTAACCCAAAACCTTATTCTCTAAAACACTGATAATCAATTTTTTAATATTTTAAGTTTATATAAAAAAAATGCAACTCCCACAAAAAATGTGAAAGCTGCATAAGACCCATCAGACTATACGAAAACTTAGTCCAACAATAACAAACCAAATGAATTATAAAACACTGAAAACTATTACACTAGAAGTCCTTGTAGCTTCAGAGAAGCCACCCGAATCGCGTTGCCTACGGCCAGCGAGTCATTTTCTTCGCCCGCCAAACGCGCATGAATATAACCCGCCCAAAACGAGTCGCCCGCGCCTGTAGCGTTCTGCACTTTGATAGGTTGCACGGCGGCGTATTCCCAAGTGGTCGCCTGTCCGTTTTTGTAATACACGCCATCGCCGCCACAAGTCAGGCACACGAACGCGGCTTGTACCTGTTCCAGATACGCCAAAGCCGTCGGAATGTCTATGTCAGGATGTTGCCAAAAACGGCTCACATCGTCCAGACTAAATTTGAAAGAAACATTAAAATTCAGTAACTGCCTGAATATCTGCAAGGCTTGCTCATGCGAATCCCATATTTTTTCGGAATAATTCCAGTCCACCGAAGCAGGCACACCAAAAATCACGGCTTTGCCGATGCTGCGCAAAATATTGGTTTGGGCAGGCTCGGCACTGAGTGCGAACGAAGACGTATGCAACCAAGCCGCATTTTTTAGTAAATCTTCATCAATGGCAGGAATGAATTTGTCGGCATCGCGGTACGGAATAAAATCGGGCGTTTGCGCCGTGCGCCCCACCACAATCAGCGAAGTAAAATGCTTGGGCGTAACGTGTATGTGCGTGGTTTCCAGGCCTTCTTGCACTACTTTTTCCAACAAAATTTTACCAAAACCATCTTCGCCCACCGCCGCCACAATGTGGCCAAGCGTACCGCAACGTTTGAGATAGCGACAAAAATTGGCCGTGCTTCCGCCCGTGTGTATGTTCAGGTATCGGGCTTGCGAGAGGTCGTCCACTTGTGTGCTACTAATGGCATCTATCAGCAATTCTCCCATTGCCAATACATATTTATCGTTAGTTAGCATAAATTCTTACTTGTTTTTTGATTGGTTTGGGGAAATAATAACCCGAAATCGGCGGCGTGTTCGGCCAGCACTGCCCCCGCCGCACTCCAAGTGCATTGAGGCACACCGCAAGGCGCACCGTTTGCACCGTTTAGGCATTCATTAAATTCAAAATCAGCGAGTTGGTTAGCCGCGTGTACGCGCTGAGTCAGCATTTGGGCATTTTGTTTTTTGCCTGCTTTGTGCAAAGCCATCGCCAACCAACCATTCCAAACAGGCCACAAACCGCCGTTATGAAAATGGTGTGGCTTGTTACGGAACTCGTAAGCGTAATTGTTGCGCAACTCGCGCATATCCGTATCGTTGGCTTCTATGGCAGGGCTGAACGACGGCAAAATCGTGGTAGTTTCTTGTAACTGCTTGGTCAAAAACTGCAAAAGTGTGTTTTCTTGCAAGGCATTGCCCAAACCCAACAAAATAGCTAACGAATTGGCTTGCAGGTCGAAATACGTGTAAATACGCGAAGGATTAAATCCCATCAACCAATATTGCGCCGAAGCCTCGCGGCTCTGATGCTTCAGATTGGGGCTGTACGGATTGTTAAGTCCTGTTTGTGGGTGAAAATTTTGCTCAAGGACCGTTCTAATCTGTGCGGCTTTGGCCTGCCAATCGGCATTTTGGTAAATCTGAGCCGCCCATTCCAACGCCCAAACCCGAAGCAATTGTTCAAACAAAATATAGCCGTGTTGGATGTATTCGTCTGCCCAATCGCCACTTTGCGGCACATAAACCAAATGGCGGCCATTAAATTCCCATGCGTCCAACACCCAAAAACTGCGTTCTACGTGTTGTTTATATTTTTCTGCTAAATCAAAATCCTGTGTATGTGCCACATACGCGCATAGGCCAATCACTGCCCAGCAAGGCGTATCGGCGCGGCCAACCGTTCCGCCATAGCTGACGGCTTGCGTGTGTGGCGTTACGTTAGACGGGATAAATCCCGTCGGGTGCTGATGGTCAAAAAGCGTTTCGATGTTGGCTTTGCCTGTGGCAATAAGCCCCGCGTCGCCGCTCAACAAAGCCGCCAACGTGCAAATAATGCCATCTCTTGCCCAAATGCGTTTGTAGTTGTCGAGGTTTTGCACCGATGCCACAAACCCGTAAGGCGTAGCGGCTTTTCGCAAAAGACTGATACTCTGTTCGTATGCCTGAATATTTAACATAAATAATTAGCTGATTGAATGATTTTTTTTGATGAATAGCGTAAGCGTTGCCGCCACGAGTATCAGCACACCCGCAAACACAATGGCGTGTTGGGCGTTGCTGTGCAAAAAGGCTTGGTAAATCCAGCGAAACGTAAGCGTTTGGAGCATCATCGGCAGCACAATAAACATATTGAGAATGCCCATGTAAATCCCCGTTTGCGCAGGTGGAATATTGCCCGCCAACATCACGTAAGGCGTTCCCATCATGCTTGCCCAACCGATTCCGAAACCAATCATCGGGACGACAAGCCAAATTTTATCCGAAATAAAAGGCAATGCCATCAGCCCAGCCGCCGCTAGAAATAAACTAATGCTGTGCACATAACGCGCCTGCGTTTTGCTCGTAAGCCACGCCAGCACAAAGGCCACGCAAAAAGTTACGACATTGTACGTGCCATTGATTTGGCCCGTGAGCAACTCGGCTTGTACAAATTCTACGCTGTTGGGGTCTGAAGTATGAAAAATGCTTTTGGCCATGCACAGCGTCACGAATTGCCAATAAATAAACATTGCGTACCAGTTGAACAAATACACCACACCTAATTGGCGCATTACTTTGGGCATGGTGCGAATGGCCTGCACAATGTCTCGGAACACATACACAATTCCTTTGGGTTGTGCCTGTATTTCAGTGATTTGTTCGGCGGTAAGGGCTGGCTCTGGCGTAGAAATAACCGAATACATGACAGAGGCAATCGAAACCACCGCGCCGATACTAAACGCTGCCAAAGTAGCGTAAGGAATATTGTTGGCGGTGCGTGCCGTTTGGCCAAAAATGCCCAACATGATTAGCAAACTCGGTGTCAGGTTGGCCAGTGTAATGCCCAATCCCGTAAAAAAACTTTGCGTAAGAAAACCAACAGGGTGTTGTTTTTCGGGTAAAATATCGCTGACAAAAGCCCTGTAGGGCTCCATCGTGATGTTGTTGGCCGCGTCCAGAATCCAGAGCAAACCTGCCGCCATCCACAAAGAACTGCTATGCGGCATCAGGAACAAACACAAACTACACAGCACCGCACCCACCACAAAATAAGGTCTGCGCCGCCCAAAACGACTTACGGTTTTGTCGCTCATCGCGCCCACGATAGGCTGCACGATAAGTCCCGTCATGGGGCCGGCCAGATTCAGCAAAGGGATTTGTTCGGGATTTGCCCCCAAATACGAGTAAATCGGGGTCATGTTCGTTTGTTGCAAACCAAAGCTGTACTGAATACCCAAAAATCCGATATTCATGCTAATGATTTGCCAAAAATTAAACTTCGCTTTCATGGTGTTTCTTGGTTTGGTGTTGGGTGATAATTACGCGGCGGTTCTTGTGGCCAATTCTTTTGTTGAAATAAAAAGCAACCAATTTTTATGATGAATAAAAGTAATTGATTGCAAGCGTATTAGTAGAATTGATGAGAAGCCGAATTTGGCCACAAGCCTGCCGCGCGTCGTCTTGCGAAAGGAAGTAAAAAAGGTTTATTTTTCTTAGAAACTAAATGAAACAGAAGCAGATACCGTGCGGCCTGTGATGCTACGTGCTCTCACGATATTGGTCGTGTTTTCTGTAATGCTTGCTTCTTCAGCTTCTGTAAAGCCCATTGTATTGAAAATGTTGTTGCCGTTGAGCGAAGCGCGGATTTTGCTGCTAAACTGATAGGCCACAAACGGATTCACGTAAGCGTAACCAGGCATTACTAACAAATTATCATTTTGGGTATAAGATTTCGTCGTTCCGATAAGGCTAAAACCAACCGACAATTTGCCCGCCTCATACGT
This sequence comes from Flexibacter flexilis DSM 6793, assembly GCF_900112255.1. NCBI lineage: Bacteria > Pseudomonadati > Bacteroidota > Cytophagia > Cytophagales > Flexibacteraceae > Flexibacter > Flexibacter flexilis. Next base: position 111,505 of record NZ_FOLE01000007.1, on the reverse strand, counting down.
TGGTGTAAGGGCATAAATCAAAGGAGCTTGTCTTCTTGGCGTTTTGTCTTTGTACGTGCCTTCGGTGATGCGTGCGTGCGTATAAGTCGCGTTGCCTTTGATGCTCAAGTTTTTAGCTGGATAAATTACGCCTTCCAACTCCAAACCCATCGACTGATAACTGTTTTTGATGACGCGCGTCGTGGTATTGAACACTTCGTATTGTACCGCTTCTTTGGTTTGGGCATAAAAAGCCGTCAGGAACACGCTACCAATGTCATGTTTGAGTTTGTAACCCAACTCGCCTTGGTTGAGGCGGTCGTATTTGCCATCTGCACTACCATCTCCAAAAAGATTTGGGGTGAAAACAAGACGGTCTGCACGTGCCGAACCGCCACTGCTATAACGTGCAAACACGGCACTGTTTTCGTCAAGCATATAGTTTAGACCTGCCGAATACGACACATAACCATAATTGTAATTTACGGGTTTGGTATGTGCGTAATCTATCGCCGAAACGCTTTGTTCGTAAGCCGAAATCGTGCCGTCGTTGTTCATGTCTGCGGAAGTTTGGGTGTTGCCTGCATACGTGCCGCGCACTCTGCCCATGTCGTAACGCACGCTTGCATCAAAATTAAGGGCTTCGGTTAGGCTTGAGTTGAAAGCGGCATACGGTGCAATAATGTCGTAGTTAAGATTGTAGTTGCGGTTGATGTTGCCCCACATTGGCGAGCCATACGCAAAAATGCCGTTGCTGCTGTGGCTCACGCCGCTTGCGTCGGTGATGTTGAGCAAGCGCGCTTTTTTGCCGTCCACCGTCATCAGGTGCGAAGAGAACAACCAATCCATGTTGATATTTTGGTTGGATTTGTAAACACCCAAAAGCAAATTGTTTTTACCAAATTCTTTTTTGAGTTGTAGGTCGTTCATGTAGTTGTTAAAGTTGTTGAGTTTTGTATTAAACAAATGAACAACCATTGCATTTTCGCCCGTATAAGTCTGACCAGTAGTTGCATACGTGAGCGTTGCGCCTGTCAGGTTGGCGTTTACAGCCGTTCCGATTTGCGACAAAATCGCGCTGGTGCTGCCCACTGCCGCAGGGAATGGCGCAATGAACGAACCACTGTTGAAGGCAGCTTTGGCGCGGTCTTCGAGTTGCCAGCCATTACCCAAATCAAAAGAAAATTCTGTACCAATTGATTTAGAAAGTGGGTGCATTCCGTCGGCGATGTTGGTGGTAGCCAACGAGCCATCTCCACTCAAATTAACGGTTTGCAACAGTTCCGAAGAAAGCAACGTGCCTCTTTGTACGTTAAAACCTGCCAAAGATTTGTAAGTTGGGTTAGCGTTGCTACCCGTAACTTGCACAGGAGCTGGCATATAAGCGGCGGCGCGGTCGTTGAGCACTTTCAAATACACGCGAGCGTAACCGCCTTTAAATTCTTTCGTAAAATTGGCTTTGAACTGGCCACCGTTGTTGGCATTGTAGCCCGCCGTGCGAGGGCCTTCGCCTACTCTATAAAAACCGCCTACGTGGAAAGTCATGCCGTTGCCCATCGGTGCGCCGTAGTCGAAATCCGTGCGGTAATTTTGATAATCCAAACCAAATGAATTGGTAATGCTACCGCCTTCGGTCGTGCCTGTTTTGCTTATAAAATTGATGATACCTGCGGGCGAGTTGGTGGCCATGCTGGAAGCCGAACCGCCGCGAATGGCCTCAATGCGCGAAACATTTTGGTCGGCACGCAAGAAAATGTCGGAAGTGGCAAAGGCAATATCCCCGAATTGGAACACGGGCAAGCCGTCTTCTTGGAGTTGCAAATATTTAGAACCACCCGTCGAAAGCGGAACGCCACGAACCGTAATGTTGGTGTTACCGTCGCCGCCTGTGGCTTCGGAACGAATACCAGGGATAGAACGGAAAATTTCGGCAGTAGTACGCGGTGCAGCCTTTTCGATGTCGGTGCTGCGCATGGTACTTACTGATACACTGGAGGTTAGTTTGGTTAATTGGTTAGCCACACCCGTTACAATTACGCCATCTAAGGCAATGCCTTCGTCGCGGAGTGCGATTTTCAAATCTTGTACATCGCCGTTGCTCAAATCAAACGAATCTAATTTGCTTTCATAACCCACAAACGAAAAACGCAATTTAACCATTTTGGCGGGCAAGTTCGAAATGCGAAACGTACCGCTATCGGAAGTAATCACGCCATTTTTGAGATCTGGGGCATAAATCGTTGCGCCAATCACAGGAAAACCAGTTACATCACTTACTTTCCCGCTGATTTTGCGTGTGTTTTGAGCAAATGCCACTTCTGCTGCCAGTAGAAGCACGGCAAAAGGTATTAGTTTTTTCATATCAGTTATATAATTTGGTGTCAGAAACTGTTACGAAAGTAGCCTACTTTAATATATGAAATTTGCCAGTAAACGATGTTATATGCGCAAACGATTTCGTAAACATTTGCGAAAACGTTTGATGTTGATAAATAATTAATTTAGATTTGGTTAAAATAACAAAACTACACCAATGAAAGAAACCATCACCCTCAAAAAGTTGGCGGAAATGCTGAATTTGAGCATTGCGACCGTGTCCAGAGCCTTGAAAGACCACCCCGACATTTCGGAGCAGACTCGCAACCGCGTAAAAGAGTTGGCCGAACTCATTGACTACAACCCCAACCCTTACGCCATTAATTTGCGTACCAGCAACAGCAAGGAATTTGCCATTATCGTCCCGATTCTTTCCAACCGATTCTATCATTCGTTTATCAGTTCGGTAGAAGAAGAAGCCCGACAATACGGCTATTCGGTCAGTATTTATTGTAGTAATGATGATGCAGCCTTAGAAAACGACATTTTGAAGCGTTGCCGCCAAAAACGCATGACAGGTATTTTCGTGGCCATTACGCCCGCCACCACCGACACGGTATCGTTCAAACGCCTTGAGAGTACGGGCGTGCCTGTCATTTTTTTTGATAAAGTGCCCGACCAAGACACCTACAACCGCGCCTGCGTAGCCGACAAAAAAGCGGCAGTGTTGGCCGCCCAAGCACTTATCCAGAAAAAGAAAAAACGTGTTTTGGCGATTTTTGATAGTATCCAGATGTCCATTACGCGCACGCGGTTAGAAGGATTTTTGGCTACTTTTGCGGCGGAAGCTCCAGAGGTTCAAGTAGATATTCGGCATGTGGTAAACTCGGAAACTGCGCGGCAAGTAGTGGCGCAAGTGCTCGGCCATGAGCCAATGCCCGACGCTATTTTTTGTATGAGTGATGAAATTCTGATTGGTGTAATGAAGGCGCAGCAACGCACTACGTTACGTTTTCCTGACGACATCGGCATTATTGCCATTAGCGACGGTTTTATTCCGCAACTGTATTTTCCAGAAATTACCTACGTGGAAACCAGCGGCTACAAACTCGGCAAACTGGCTTTTAGCCGTATGATGGCCTGTTTGTCGGGAAGCAGCTTTGCCCAAACACTTATCGTCGATTCAATTCTGATAGAAGGCGGTTCATTGTAAAAATATTGCTCTTTGTGGCCTGTGTCTTCACAGGCCACGGTAGGCGGTTTCTAAAAATCTGTAAAGTTTGGTTCTTATTTCGTTCGGCGGCGTGAATGGTCGTGCAATCCAACTTGCTTGCACAACCATTCACGCCGCCGTTTTGACAACTGACCGCACAGCCGTTGGCCAGCACACCGCCGCACACTAAGTTTGTATCAATAAATCACCACAAAGACACAAACTTTTCATTATCAATTTATTAAATCATCAAAAAAAATGCTGAACACATCTCTTTTCTCCGCAATCAAATGGCAAGTACTTGCCCTCATGCTTTTAGTAACCTCACCGCTTGCCGCCAAAACAAACGCCGAATTAGCCGCACAAGGCGTAAATACGAACACTTCATTTGCGGCCAATGTGCGCGTTAATGCCAACGGCCAATTGGCTGTTATTCTTCAAAAAGAAGACAAAGAACCCGTGCGCATTGCGATTCTGACCGAAAAAGGACAATATCTTTTTGAGGAAAAGGAAAGCAAACACACCAACATCCTCAAACGCTACGACCTCAACCAACTGCCCGCAGGCCGCTATATGGTCAAATTGACACGCGGAAACGAGCTGTTCACCAGAGAAATTACTATCAAATAATAACCTACTAATCAAGGTATTGCTTCAAAAATATTATTTCACAAAAATCATCTTATCAAAATGAAAATCTCCGCTTTAATTTTAGCCGCAACATTAATTTTGGCCAGCCCAAGCATTAGTAAAGCCGAAGGCAACGCCGTCGTAAGTACCGAAAATGCCGTTTCTACCAACACTTCTTTTACGGTGGGAATGTATCCATCTCTCAAAAATGAGTTGGTGGTAATGATGAAAAAAGCGGACAACAGCACCGTTAAATTTCGGATAGAAGACACTACGGGTCAAGCGGTTATATCGGCAAATATATCGGATTTGGGGTCGAGCATTAAGCATTATTCGCTGGACAAACTCGAAAAAGGAACGTACAAAGTTGTGCTAAGCCGCCGAGACGAAGTATTTTCGCGCCAACTCGTAATTCAATAATTTTGCCCCGCAAGCCCGAAAACCCCATTGATTATTCCATGATACAACGCATCTCTTTATTCTTTGCTCGGATTAACTGGTGGCGGCTTGCCAGCCCCGCAGGTTTGGGAATTTTGTTGAACGTGGTAATGAATCTGATTTTCGGGCTTTTGTATCCGTATAGCCCCGCCAATGTGGAAGACAAGAACAATACTTTGGCGGCTTATTTCTGGGTAATTTTACTGACTTTTTTGGTAATGGTAGGCTTGCGCACCATCAACGACCATCTGGACAAACGCATGGCTTGGAACGCCAATCCCGTGCGGCGGCTCATCGTACAGCAACTAATGGATATTTCATATATTTTGTTCTGCGTGTCGGTGGTGCGTAATCTTTTCAACTGGTATTGTGTAGGGCAAACCTTCATTAGCCTACGCGACGAAATCGTCGTGGCGGCGGTCTCCGTTACACTTACCATGATAGTAGTCGGGATTGATATGGGCGTGTTTTTGCTCAAACGCTGGCGCGATTCGGTTTCGGAATTGGAGCGTTTCAAGAAAGAAAACATTGAATTTCAGTTTGAAATGCTTAAAAATCAAGTGAATCCGCATTTCTTGTTTAATAGCCTCAATACGCTTTCGTCCTTGATTTTTGCCGACCAAGAAACCGCCGCGCAGTTCGTGCGCCAACTGGCCAAAGTGTATCGGTACGTGCTGGAAAACCGCGACAAAGAGCTTATCACGATGGCCGAAGAAATGATGTTTTTGGCTTCGTATCGTTATTTGGTGGAAATGCGCTTTGCGCCCAATCTGCATTTTGACGTGGACATTCCCGACAGCTACAAAAACGCTCAAATTATGCCCATGACCCTGCAAATGCTCATCGAAAATGCCATTAAACACAATATTTTATCTCAAAAGAAACCACTTACCATTCATTTGCGCGTAACCGAAGACCATTTCTTGGAAGTAATCAATAATTTGCAGCCCAAAAGTACCAAAGAATATTCGTCGGGTTTGGGGCTAAAAAATATTACCAACCGTTACGCCTACCTGACCGACCGACCCGTTTGCGTGAGCCAGAGCCGCGAAGAATTTCGGGTACTTGTGCCGTTAATTTGCTACTAATCAATTAAAAATCAAAACTTTACACCAATGAAAGTGCTTATCATCGAAGACGAAACATTTGCACAACTCGAACTCAAAAGGCTGCTACTTTTGTGCCGCCCCGACATCGAGGTAGTGGACTGCATCGACAGCGTGGAAGAGGCCACCGAACAAATTCCGAAAGCAAACATCGACCTGATTTTCATGGATATTCAGCTTTCCGATGGCCTGAGTTTTGAGATTTTTAGCAAAATAAATCCTTCAGCCCCTGTCATTTTCACGACCGCCTACGACGAATACGCCATCAAAGCATTTAAAGTAAATAGCATCGATTATTTGCTAAAACCCATTGAAAAAGAAGCACTTAATGCCGCTTTGCTCAAATACGAACAGCTTGGCGAACATTACCGCAGCACGGCGCAAACGCCAGCTGCTACGCCTCAACCCACTTTGCAATTGCATCAAATAGAGCAGCTGCTCAACCTGAATCAGCAGCAATACAAAACGCGGTTTATGGTGAGTTTGGGCGAAAAAATCCGACACGTAAACGCCGAGCAAATCGCCTATTTCTTTGCCGATGGCGACATGGTTTGTTTGGTGACCACCGACAAACGAAAATATGCCATCGCCTACACACTCGACCAACTGGAATGCCAACTCAATCCGCAGGACTTTTTTAGAATAAACAGAACTTACATTACTAATATTCAGGCTATTGGCGAGATTACGAAGCATTTTAACAGTCGCCTGAAAATCGCACTGGCACCCACACCCACCGAAGAAATTTTGGTGAGTCGGGCACGCGTGCAACAGTTTATGCAATGGTTGGGTAGATAATTTTGATAAATAATGAAAAATAATATTTGGCAAAATACGGGGCTAATCTGGCTGTTGGTTTTTGGGCTTTTTTCCTGCAATAACGTCACGCTTGTAGTGCGCAATTTGCCCGAAAACACCCCCGCCGAAGGCAATATTTTTGTGGCAGGAAATTTTAACCACTGGAATCCGAGCGACAAAACATTTATACTCGAAAAGCAAGCCAACGGCTTTTATACCATCACCTTGCCGCGCGGCCTTGGTTTTGTGGATTATAAATTGACGCGCGGCGACTGGAAAACCGTAGAGCAAGACGCTTGCGGCCAAGACATTGATAATAGAAGTTTGGAATATGGGGCGCAAGATTCGGTGTTTGTGGATGTGGAAAGTTGGGCGGATGTGGGGCCTACGCATTGCCCGCATGTAACGGTTATTATCGACCAATTGCCAGCCACTACGCCACCCAACGCGCCGATTTATATGGCCAGTAATTTCAATGATTGGGGTGATGCTGACAAGGAATACCAACTTGTACAGAATAAAAAAGGGCAGTATTATATCCGCATACCGCGTTCTGGGCAAGAACTTTCGTTTAAGTTTACGCGAGGCTCTTGGGATACAGAAGAAGTAAATCAGTTGGGGGAAACAATCGAAAACCGAAACTTTATGTTTGGAAAAACCGATACGCTTCGCGTGCACATAGACAATTGGAAAGACCTCAAGCCTTGCACCAATCCAACCATTACGATAATAGCCAAAATACCCGCCAACACACCGCGCAACGAAGATATTTATATGGCTTGCGACCAAAACGGCTGGAATTTGCAAGACCCACGATACAAATTTGTGCGACAAGACGCTACGCATTGTTCGCTCACATTGGCCAATCCGCTTGAAAATAATTTTGAGTACAAAATCACGCGCGGTTCGTGGGACAAACAAGAAGCCACGCTACGCGGCGAACAGTCTGAAAATAGAAAATTAGCCTGTGGCTGGATGGACACACTCAACATCGAAGTACTCAAGTGGTACGACATGGCCAACGCCTCACACGAATAAGCAGCATTTATTTTTTTAGCAATACATAAAAGCAAAAAGGACAAACCCATCGCTGAGTTTGTCCTTTTTTATGGTTAAGCAAATATTGGTTATTCTACTACTACTTTTTCGATGGCATAGCCTTCTTCTGTAGCCACTTTTACCAAATAAATGCCTGCTGTGCGTTGCAAACGAACCGTATGATTTAGTTCTTTTTCTGCTTCAATTTGCTGGTTATAAACTTCTTGTCCCAACAAATTTGTTACCGAAACAGTGGCTTTGGTTTGTTTGTCCAAAGTCAAATTAAGTTTGAATTCTCCCACCGAAGGGTTTGGATACACTTGTAGTTTTTGCGTTAGCAGCTTAGATTTTACGCCCACAAGTTGCACTCTTACGGCATAGTCTTCCACTTGGCCAGAAGTTCTGTTTTGGCAAGCACTATTGATACCGCCAGTGGTTGCAGCTACTTCCGAAGCTACGCGCATACGCAAATATTGGCCCGTAACGGCAGTGGTTGGTACCGTTATATTACCCGCATGGTTAGTCAATTTATTGATAGAGTTAAATACATTTTCGTTGGTTTCGTAAGAACCATTGTTGTTATAGTCTATCCACACGCGTACACTTTCGTTTTGGCTTGTTCCTGTCTTGATGGTAATAGGCGTAGCCATACTCATGGTCAGGTCGGTATGCGCCGAACAAGCATAATTTTGGTATTGGTCGGTGCTGCCAACACTGGTTTTATTGATATTACCAAATTGTACGCTAAAAATACCAGTACTAGCATTAGGAGCTGTAGAGTTCGGAGTACAAGAAATAGCCGTAAGCGTAATGCTTGGATATACCGTAACCGTTTGGATAGCAGAAGATACGCCAAAAGCATTAGTTACAGTAAGCGAAACAGTATAAGTACCAACAGCCGCATAGGTGTAAGTTGGGTTTTGGAGCGTAGAAGTGCTGCCGTCACCAAAATCCCAAGTCCATGAAGTTGGAATATTTTTAGAGGTGTCCGCAAAAGCAATAGTTTCCGACAAGCAAATACCAGCATTAGACACTGTAAAGCCTGCTTGCACTGCTTGCGTATTTGAAACTACTGTAACGGCATAATCTTCTACTTGTCCATTCATCGGCGAGGCACAAGGCAAGCCTGTCCATGCCACAGAAGAAGCGTCCGAAGCTACACGCATCCGTAAAGCCTGACCCGTCACAGCCGTACCAGATGGCGTAATAGTTTGTGTTTGCGTACCAATTACATTGTTTTTGGTCATTACAAGTTCCGTTGTATTGTCAAATACACCGTCGTAATTATAATCAATCCAAGCACGAATATTTTGTTGTACGGTTGTGGACACTCTCACAGACAAAGTATAAGCCGTACCTGCCGTGAGCGTAGCCGCTTGCGTACAAGTATAATCTTTATAAGAATCTATGCTGCCATTAGTTGTATTATTTATTGTACTTAATTGTACATTAAAAATACCAATGGTATTCCCTTGTGGTTGAGCCGTAGTAGGCTTACAAGGGGCTGCCAACATAGTCGAAGTAGCAGTAGTCGCAACCGTTACAGATTGTGTAATGGAATCAACACCAGCCGCATTGGTTACTTTTAATTTTACAGGGTAAGTGCCCGCACTGGCAAACGTATGTGAAGGATTGGCCATCGTAGAAGTTGTACCATCGCCAAAATTCCAAGTCCAAGTACTTGGCTGATTGCTAGACACATCCGAGAACTGATACACTCGGCTACACGTAGAAACCGCCGCACTCGTAAATGCCGCGTCTGGTAACTGGCCGTTGGGCTGTACATAAACACTGTAATCTTCCACTTGGCTAAAGTTTGAATTTTGGCAAGCCGTCGAGATCGTTTGGGTATAATAATCCGAGAACACACGCATACGTAACGCTGTTAGACCTACGGCAGTGTTAGGGATAGTGATTGTACCAATTTTTGGATTAACAGGTGTATTATTGTCTGTATAAGTAAAGGCTAATTCAGACGTGGCAAAAGTGCCATCATTGTTATAATCAATAAAAACTTTTACTTGCTCGCCATAGGTTGAACCCGTTGTAACACTAATGTTGTAAGTATTACCTGCTGTTACTTGGGCTCTTTCATCACAAGCAAAATCTTGATAACCTTCCAAAGCAGCTCCAAAAGAGGTCTTATTAATTCCTGCCAAAGTGACGTTATAAATACCCATCTCATAATTTTGGGGTGAGAACGAGGCAGGCTTGCAACTTGCCAACAAAAGTCCTTGTGAGGCGGCTACACTAACCACTTGTGTAAAAGTATCAGAACCATACGCATTAGATGCTGTCAAGCTAACCGTATAGTCTGTTTGCACTGTATTAGAATACGTATGGGTTGGATTTTTAACTGTAGAGGTAGTGCCATCACCAAAATCCCAAAGCCAAGAAGTTGGCACATTAGTTGACATATCAGTGAATTCCAATGTATTGCAAGTTGTAATACTTGTAATATAATAATCAGAGACAGGAGGCATCGTATTGGGCAGAATAATAACCCCATAATCTTCTGTTTGACCAAAGAATTGGCCACTCGGTCCGCCACTACCACTCGCACAAGCACTTGGGCTTTGGTAGTTAGACACCACACGCATACGAAGATTTTGGTTAAATACCACATTACTCGGAATCGTTACAAGTTCTGTTACAGGATTATTATACATTACGCCAGAGGCTGCCATTACTTGTTCGCTGCTGGCAAAAGTACCATCATTGTTATAGTCAATCCAAGCACTTACGTATTCCTGTATGCTTGTTGAATTGCTGCGTACTTGCAATGGATATATATTACCCGAATATACTTGTGTAGCATTCGTACAAGTAAAATCCCCATAACCTTCCGTGCTATTTCCTGTTGCATTATCTATTGTGTTGAATGTTACTTGTCTGATTCCCAATCCACTAAATTGCAAAGCCACAGGTGCAGTACAGTTTGAAGCTATGGGCGCAGTTACATAGATCACAGCTCCAACTTTCTGCAACGTATCTGTACCATAAGGACTTTTTACAATTAGTTGTACGTCGTATGTGCCAGATGTCGTGTAGGTGTGCGTAATGTTGGCAAGTGAATTGGTAGCCAAAGTACTGCCATCGCCAAAACTCCAGAATGAAGAATCCACAGGGTTTTGAGAGATATTAGAAAACGTAAATGTAGCATTACAAGGCTGGCTGCTTACCGTAAAGTTTGCCACAGGCGGAAAAGCATTCGGCAACACGATCACGGTATAATCTTCGGCTTGGCCTTTGCTTGGATTGGTACATGCACCATCGGCAAAAGTAGCCCCTGCATAATCTGACCACACACGCATACGCAACGCCTTATTTTTTACAGCACTTGCCGCAATCAAAATATTACCCGTAACATTACCCGTAGAAGATAAACTTTGATATACTAATTCATCACTCGTAAAAATGCCGTCGTCATTATAATCAATAAAAATGCGAGTGTCTTGCGCGTCGTTTTGGCTGGTGGTTACGCTCACAGGATAACTCATACCTTCATATACATACGTGCGACGTGCACAAGTAAAATTTTCGTAACCTGCCGTACCTGCCGCCGAAGCTTGCGTGATCGTATTAAACGTAAAATTCGTAATACCATAACCGCAACAAGCACTCAACGTAATGGGGTTGCAAGAAGCTAAACGCGGTACTGTATCATTAAATACAATATAATTTTCTTTTATTACTGAATCTATTCCATTTGCACTACTTACCACCAATTTTACGGTATAGTTGCCCGCTTGGTTATAAACGTGCAAAGGGCTTTGGTCAGTAGAATTACTGTTATCTCCAAAATTCCAGAACCAAGATGTCGGGCTGTTTTGCGACTGGTCAAGAAACTGAACCACGCCGTCGCAAGTATTAGGAGTGCCTTGTACTCCAAACGCCGCCAACGGAGGTTGTGCGTTTTCGGTTGCGATAATATAATAATCTTCCACCTGCGAATACACTGGCGAAGAACAAGGGGTCGGAATCGTTGCTGTAATCAAATCCGACGACACACGCATACGCAAGGGCGTGGCTGCTACTGCCGTAGTAGGCACTGTTACCGTACCACTATGCGTACTTTTATTATTAGAAGAAAGAACTAATTCGGCGGTTGGGTCGAATGTTCCGTTGTTATCATAATCTATCCACACACGCAAATTCTCGGCACTACCCGTCGTAACCGAAAGCGTGTAAGGCGAACTTTTAAGCAAAGACGTACCCACCGTACAAGCAAAGTTGCCGTAACCTTGCGAAGCTCCACCCGTTGTATTGCTCAAGGTGTTGAGGGTTACTGTGAAAATCCCAGTTCCAGGAATACTCGTATTAGTAGCGGCACTTGGCGTACAACTCGCCGAAACAGGACATTGTGCCTGCGCCTGCTGCCATGTGCCCAAGCCAAGCAAAAGCATAACGCTTTGCCATAGCCAAGATTTTTTGTAAAGGTTTGTTAGCATAAACTTAAAAAATTGGAAAAGATTAGTAATTCATGAAAAGAAAATGAAGCGGCATGATGATTGCATTTTTTATGCAATTAACAAGATAAAATTAAAGAATTTAGGTTTAACTTTAGAATAAATTTATTGACTGAAAATATGGCTAAACAACGAGAATTATTTAGCCATATTTTAAATTAACTTTATAAATATTCGCCTAATTCCATCCAACGCAAAACTTTCTCATCGAGCTGTTCATTTAGCTGCTCTAACTCCTTGGCCCACGTTTCAATTTTTTGGTGGTCTGTTTCGCCTGAAGCCAAATTTTGTTCCAAAACAACTTTCTTGGTTTCGATGCTAGCGATTTCGGTTTCGAGCGTAGTATATTCTTTTTGTTCCTTAAACGAAAGTTTTCGCTTAGACGCTGCCTCTACTTTGTTATCAACCACAGGAACAACAGGTTCTGGTGTTGTATTTTTTGTAGATTTCTCCTCGGCTTTGCGTTGCTTGTTCAACTCGTCTTGCTCGTCGCGGTAGTCCGAATAGTTGCCATAAAAATCGCGGACTTGGCCAGCCCCCTCAAACACAAACAAATGCTCTACGAGTTTGTCCATAAAATAACGGTCGTGGGACACGAGCATCAAAGTACCCTGATATTGCTCCAAAAACTCCTCCAACACGTTGAGCGTATCAATGTCCAAATCGTTGGTCGGTTCGTCCAAAATCAAGAAATTAGGGCTGTCCACCAACACTTTAAGCAACTGCAAACGCCTGCGTTCGCCACCACTCAACTTGCTAATAAAACTGTATTGCATGGCCGATGGGAACAAGAATTGCTCCAAAAACTTCGACACCGAAAGCGTTTCGCCGTTGCCCAGCGTGATGTATTCGGCAATGGCTTTCACCTCGTCAATGACGCGGTTTGCGGGATTTAAGTTGTTGGTTTCCTGCGTGTAATAGCCGATTTTGGTGGTTTCGCCGCGTTCTATCGTGCCGCTATCGGGCTGCAAAACGCCTGTAAGCAAATTCAATAACGTGGTTTTGCCCATCCCGTTTTTGCCGACCACGCCGATGCGGTCTTGTTTTTTGAACACATACGAAAAATCTTCAATCAGATTTTTACCGCCCAAATTTTTAGTAATATGCTCTATTTCAATAATTTTACTGCCTTGTCGGGCGGCCTTGATATTGATTTGTAGCTCGTCTTTCGTAAAATTCTGCGAGGCTTTTTCTTTCAGGTCATAAAACGCCTCAATGCGATATTTGGCTTTTGTACCACGCGCTTTAGGTTGGCGGCGCATCCATTCCAACTCTTTGGTCATCAGGTTGCGAGCTTTCTCTACACTGGCTTGCGCCATGGCTTCGCGTTCGGCTTTTTTCTCCAAAAAATAAGCGTATTTGCCTTTGTATCTATAAATTTTACCTCTGTCCAATTCCACGATTTCGTTGGCCACATTGTCCAAGAAATAACGGTCGTGGGTAATCATGAGCAAAGTTGTATTTTGGGAAGTTAGGTAATTTTCCAGCCACTCAATCGTATTCAAATCCAAGTGGTTGGTTGGCTCGTCGAGCAGCACCAAATCAGGGTCAGAAAGTAGCATTTTGGCCAAAGCGATACGCTTGCGTTGCCCGCCCGAAAGCGAACCCGCCAACTGTTCCAGATTCGTAATGCCCAAATGCGTAAGTATCTGTTGCACACGGTCTTCAAAGTCCCAAGCCTGCAACTCGTCGAGGCGTTCAAGAATTTCCTGCATTTTTTCGGCTGGCAAATCTATGGCGTGTTGGGCGGCTTCGTATTCTTTAATCGCCTGAATAACAGGTGTGTTCAGCGCAAAAATATTATCCAAAACGGTTTGGTCGTCGTTGAGCGAAGGCTCTTGCGGCAAATAAATAACGCGTATGCCTTTGCGAATACTCACCTGTCCCGCGTCGGGTTCTATTTGTCCCGCCAACACTTTTAGCAGTGTGGATTTGCCTGCGCCGTTTGCGCCAACCAAAGCGATTTTGTCGCCTTGCGAAATGCCAAAATTCAGTTGGCTAAAAAGTTTACGTTCGTCAAAAGATTTGGCGATGCTTTCCGCCGAAATAAGATTTACAGACATAATTTTTTTAAGAAAAAAACAAGAAGCAACTACCTAAATAAATATTCTACATAAAGGCAGTGCAAGTGGGCGGCTAAGATATGGCTTTTTGAGAAAGCTACGTGTTAATTTCTGTTAAAAAGCTGAATAAAAGGGTAAAATCTTATTTGCAAAAATAGCTCACGGCGTTACTTTTGTGCGCCCGAAACCCGCGGGTTTTTTGCCTCACCGTTTTTTGCAATCTTTTTTATGCCCAAAGACAACAGCATTAAGTCCGTACTTATCATCGGCAGTGGCCCCATCGTAATAGGACAAGCCTGCGAATTTGATTACTCTGGTTCGCAAGCGGCGCGCTCGCTCCGCGAAGAAGGAATTGAAGTGATTCTTATCAATTCCAATCCTGCTACCATCATGACCGACAGCGTTACTGCTGACCATGTCTATCTACTCCCGCTGGAGAAAAAATCCATTCGTACCATTTTGGAAAAGCACAAAATTGATGCAGTGTTGCCGACTATGGGCGGCCAAACTGCCTTGAATTTGGCTATCGAATGCGACAAAGCGGGGATTTGGAAAAAACATGGCGTTCGGATTATCGGCGTGGACATCAAAGCCATCGAAACGACCGAAGACCGCGAACTTTTCCGCAAGAAAATGATTGAACTCAACGTAGGTGTCTGCAAAGGTGCTACGGCTAAGTCCATGCTCGAAGGAAAAGAAATCGCACAAGCTATTGGTTTTCCGTTAGTTATCCGACCATCTTACACGCTTGGCGGTACGGGTGGCGGCTTTGTGGAAAAGCCCGAAGACTTCGAAAAAGCCTTAGGCAACGGCCTGCACGCCTCGCCTATCCACGAAGTACTCGTAGAACAAAGTATTTTGGGTTGGAAAGAATACGAACTCGAACTGCTCCGCGACAGCGCAGGCAATGTGATTATCATTTGTTCGATTGAGAATTTTGACCCAATGGGCATTCACACGGGCGACAGCATCACCGTAGCCCCAGCCATGACCCTCTCGGACACGGCCTATCAGCGTATGCGCGATTTGGCTATCAAGATGATGAATGGCATCGGTCAGTTTGCGGGTGGCTGCAATGTGCAGTTTTCCTTAAATCCTGACACAGAAGACATTATCGCCATCGAAATCAACCCACGCGTAAGCCGCTCGTCGGCACTGGCTTCCAAAGCTACGGGTTATCCGATTGCCAAAATCGCGGCCAAATTAGCCATTGGCTATAATCTGGACGAGTTGAAAAACGCCATTACCAAAACAACTTCCGCGTGTTTTGAACCTGCCTTAGACTATGTAATTGTTAAAATTCCGCGTTGGAATTTCGATAAATTCAAAGGCGCAGACCGCAGTTTGGGTTTGCAAATGAAGTCCGTAGGCGAAGTAATGGGCATTGGTCGCAACTTCCAAGAAGCCTTGCAAAAAGCCTGTCAGTCGTTGGAAATCAAACGCAACGGCTTAGGCGCAGACGGCAGAGAAGTAACCGACCAAGCAAAAATTTTGCACAGCCTCAAAAATCCGTCGTGGAACAGACTTTTCCATGTGTACGACGCTTTCAAATTGGGCATTCCGTTCAAAACCATTCAGCAACTTACCAAAATTGATAAGTGGTTTTTGAGCCAAATCGAAGAACTGATTTTATTAGAAAAAGAAATACAACGCCATACGCTGGCCTCTATTTCGGATGAATTACTTCTTAAAGCCAAGCAAAAAGGCTACGCCGACCGCCAAATCGCGCATTTGTTGCGCTGCTTGGAAAGCGAAGTACACGCCAAACGCCACGATTTGGGCATTAAGCGTGTCTATAAAATGGTGGATACGTGTTCGGCAGAATTTGAAGCCCAAACACCGTATTACTACTCTACTTTCGGGCAAGAAACCGAATCGGTAGTTACCGACCGCAAAAAAGTAGTGGTTTTGGGTAGCGGACCCAACCGCATAGGGCAAGGCATTGAGTTTGATTACTCGTGCGTGCATGGCGTATTGGCTTCCAAAGAAGCTGGTTACGAGACGATTATGATTAACTGTAATCCCGAAACTGTTTCTACGGATTTTGACATCGCCGACAAACTGTACTTTGAGCCTGTTTTCTGGGAGCATATCTACGACATTATTCTCCACGAAAAACCCGAAGGTGTAATCGTGCAATTGGGCGGACAAACTGCCCTGAAATTGGCCGAGAAGTTGGAGCGTTATGGCATCAAAATTTTGGGTACAAGTTTCGAGGCTTTGGATTTGGCCGAAGACAGAGGACGTTTTTCTAATCTTTTGAAAGAACAAAACATTCCTTATCCGAAATTTGGCGTAATCGAAAATGCCGAACAAGCCATCGAATTGGCGCGCGAATTGGGCTTCCCGTTGTTGGTGCGTCCGAGTTATGTGCTTGGTGGCCAAAGCATGAAAATTGTAATCAACGAAGAGGAGTTGGAACAGCACGTAGTCAATATTTTGCGCGAAATGCCCGACAACCAAATTTTGCTCGACCACTTCTTGGAAAACGCCATCGAAGCCGAAGCCGACGCGATTTGCGACGGTGAAAACGTGTATATCATCGGCATTATGGAACACATAGAGCCTGCGGGTATCCATTCGGGCGACTCAAACGCCGTGTTACCGCCTTTCGATTTGAGCGAAAACGTGATTGACCAAATCAAACGCCATACGAAGGCCATCGCCGTTGCCTTGCGCACGGTGGGCTTGCTCAATATTCAGTTTGCCATCAAAGACGAAATCGTGTATATCATCGAGGCCAACCCACGCGCGAGCCGTACCGTTCCGTTTATCTGCAAAGCCTACGGCGAACCGTATGTAAATTACGCTACGAAGGTGATGTTGGGTGAAAAGAAAGTGACGGATTTCAACTTTGCGCCAAAACTTGACGGCTTTGCGATTAAAGTACCTGTGTTTTCGTTTAGCAAATTCCCGAACGTAAACAAAGAACTTGGCCCCGAAATGAAGTCCACAGGCGAGGCACTGTATTTTATTGAAGACCTTCAAGACGATTTCTTCGTGAAAGTATATGGCGAACGAAATTTGTATTTGAGTAAATAAAAATTGCTGGATTTCTTCCCAAAACAAAAGCCGCTCTAAATGCTTGGAGCGGCTTTTTCTATTAATTAAAAAATAAGATTCTAACATTAAATAAATACTCTCATCTGCAATTTTTGGACGCAACAGTTTAGAACTGAATCAAAATTTGATTTTTCTCTACTTTGTCGCCTTTCTGTACTTTGATGCTTTTTACAGTGCCTTCGCCTGCGGCTTTGATGATGTTTTCCATTTTCATGGCTTCCAAAATCATGAGGGCATCGCCTTTTTGTACGGTTTGGCCTTCGGTTACTTTCACGTCCAGAATCAGACCTGGCATTGGAGCTTTCAGGTCGTTTACTTTCGACGAGTTTGCACCGCTCAAGCCCATGCTTTCGAGCAACAAATCAAACTTATCTTTTACGTTGGCTTGGTACAAATGGCCGTTGATTTTTACGGTAAACGTTTTGGTTTCGTAGTCAGTACTTACCACTTCGGCACGAAACGAACGGCTGTTACGGATAATGTGCCAAGTATTTTCGTTGATTACGGAAATGTCTGCGCCATGCAACTCGCCATTGAGCGTGTTGCCTTCGATGGCAAATGTCTGTTGGTTAATAGCTACTTTTAGCATTGTCTTAGGCTTTGAACGATTGAAAATAAAAATACCAATATTTTTTGGTGGCATAAACTTACAGCAAAAATCGTTTTGGGGCTATGCTTGTCTCATAAAAACCTGATTTTTTTTTTGTTTCGGCTATTTATTCAAAGGTATTTTACTTTTTCTGAAATTTTTTAAAAGAAAAAATACGCTGATTGTCAGAGTTTTAAAGAATAATGAAAAATATTTTAAGTTTTTTTTCGGGTGGCTGGGTTACTTGGGGCAAATTCCTTTATTAAAGCCAAATCTCAAGATTAGAATTTAAAATCATTTCAAATATTTAAAAACAAAATTTCAATTATGAAAGCTACTAAAGTTGCTCTTTTCGTTCTTGCTCTTGGTTTCTTTGCTGCTTGTGGCGAAGCTAAAAAAACTGAAGCTCCAGCTGCTGACACTACTGCTGCTCCTGCTGTAGATACTACTGCTGCTCCTGCTGTAGATACTACTGCTGCTGACACTGCTGCTGCTCCAGCTGCTGACACTGCTGCTCACACTGAAGCACCAGCTCACCACTAAGAAAACCAGAGTTTAGGCCGAAATGCTTTAAGCTCTTTAAATCTTACTCAAAAGCCTTGTAACCAACGTTGCAAGGCTTTTGCTTATTAATAGACGGTGTACTGAACAATAGTATGCCAAATAAAGAGAAAATTTTCGTACTCAAATATTTGATTAAGAGCTAATTAAAAAATATTTATTGTTTTTTGAAAAAGTTTTTGAGTCGGTTGGGTTACTTGGGAGATATTCCTTTATTAAGCTCAAATATCAAAATAGAATCTAATCATTTATCAAATTTTAAAAAACAAAATTTCAATTATGAAAGCTACTAAAGTTGCTCTTTTCGTTCTTGCTCTTGGTTTCTTTGCTGCTTGTGGCGAAGCTAAAAAAACTGAAGCTCCAGCTGCTGACACTACTGCTGCTCCAGCTGTAGATACTACTGCTGCTCCAGCTGTAGATACTACTGCTGCTCC
The DNA here is from genome assembly GCF_900112255.1 of Flexibacter flexilis DSM 6793. Classification (NCBI taxonomy): domain Bacteria; kingdom Pseudomonadati; phylum Bacteroidota; class Cytophagia; order Cytophagales; family Flexibacteraceae; genus Flexibacter; species Flexibacter flexilis. The sequence goes on along the minus strand of NZ_FOLE01000007.1, from coordinate 92,808 downwards.
AGCTGCTGACACTGCTGCTGCTCCAGCTGCTGACACTGCTGCTCACACTGAAGCACCAGCTCACCACTAAGAAAACCAGAGTTTAGGCCGAAATGCTTTAAGCTCTTTAAATCTTACTCAAAAGCCTTGTAACCAACGTTGCAAGGCTTTTTTATTTTAGTCTCCGAAATGGCTGCTTTGGCGGTTACGTTCCTGAAGCACAGCTACTTTGTAGGCGGCAAGCTCGCGGTTAGAAAGCATAATCCGATATACTTCGAGGTCGCGGTTAAGTTGTGTTTCTTTTTCCATGTACCTAAAAAAATACTTGACCACGTCGCGCATTTCGTCTTTTATATAATAAAAAATCCATTGGTCTGTCCGACGCGAATGCAGCAAACCCGCATTTTTCAGGTACAGCAAATGCCGAGAAGTTTTGGTTTGGGTAAAATCCAGCACCAATTCCAAATCAGCAATACACATCTGTTGGTTGTGGTAGAGCTGAAACAAAATGCGTACACGCGCCTCATCGCTCAGGGCTTTGAACAGTTGCGTGCTAAACGTTAAGCTGAAATTCTTGATTTTCATTGGATTACAAATTTGAAAGCCTAAAACCCATGCTGCGCAAATCGTCCCAAAAACGCGGATATGATTTAGCCACCACGCCAATATCTTCGATACGAACGGCTTGGCGCAAAGCCACAGGCGCGAAAGCCATTGCCATTCGGTGATCGTCGTAGGTGTGAATCAGTGGCAAATGTGGCGGAGCTTGCCATTTGCCCACCAAACCAAATACCGAAGGGCTTGTTTCCGTTAATTTTACCCCAAAAGTTTCTAACTCCTGTTGCAACGCCTTGATGCGGTCGGTTTCTTTGATGCGCAAACTCTGCAAACCCGTAAACGAAATTGGGTAGCCTTTGGCCGCAGCCAGCACCACAACGGTTTGCGCCAAATCTGGGCAATCCGTAAAATCCCAAGTCATCGTGGCCAAATCCGTTGGCTCATGGGTTTTGATAAGTCTTGCGCCGTCGGCCTCAAAATACGTCTGTACGCCCAACTCCTGCATAAACGTAACTATTTGGCTATCACCTTGCAACGAATTAGCTTTTAGGCCTTTCAATAAAATATTGGCTTGCTGCGCAAATGCCGCCATGCTGTACCAGTAGCTCGCGCCCGACCAGTCGGACTCTACCGCAAAAGCAGTGTTTTCGTTATAGCGACCCGCAGGAATCCGAATAACTTGGTTTTCGACAATTAGTTTTATACCGAAATGGCTCATCAAATCCAGCGTCATTTGGATATACGGCCACGAACCTACCGCACCCGTCAGTTCGATAGTCAGTCCGTCGGGGAGCAGCGGTGCCACCATCGCCAAGGCCGAAATGTACTGACTACTTACATTACCCACGATTTGGATTTTATTTTTACCAGAATACTGGAAATCAGTAATTTGTATTGGCGGAAAGCCTTCGGCGGCTTTGTATTCGATTTGTGCACCCAACACACGCAACGCGTCCACGAGTATCCCGATGGGGCGTTGGCACATTCGCTCTGTGCCTGTCAGTTGTTTGTGCAAACCTTGCAGTGCGGCGTAAGCCGTCAGAAAACGCATGGTAGTTCCCGCGTCCAGCACGTCCCAAACGGGCGCGTCGGTATCGGCCAAAAGTCGCTGAAGCGTTTGGGTGTCGCGGGCTTCCGACAAATTCTGTAAAGTAGATTTGAAACCAGCTAAAGCATTGATTATTAAAGCTCTATTACTTTCACTTTTGGAAGAAGGCAATTGTACCGTTCCCGTCAGGTTTTTGTAAAGCGAAGGTTCTGTTTGTAATAAGGATGATTTCATTCGTCAGAAAAAAGGAAAATAAAACGCTTTTGCCCGCAAGCAGAAAGCAATGTTATGTTGTGTTGCGGCCATGCCACCGCGAAAGATATGTTTTGTTTGCTTTTACCCAAAATCTTTGGCGCGAAAATAACAAACCTGCTCATCGCTACATTTTTTATAAAAACTTGATTATGAAGCTAAATTTGTTACAAGCCTTGTGCGCGTTATTTACGCTTTTTTTTGCATTTAAAGGGATTGGGCGTTACATTTGCAATAATTAAACTCATTCTAAATAAGCATAAAAGCTATGAGCAAAGACGCAGCCCTTTTAGAAGACATCACCAATTCTGAATATAAATATGGTTTTGTAACGAACATCGAAGCCGACGAAGCTCCCAAAGGCCTCAACGAAGATATAGTTCGTTTCATTTCTGCCAAAAAAAATGAACCAGAATGGATGCTCGAATGGCGTTTGAAGGCGTTTCGTATGTGGCAAGGCATGACCGCGCCCACATGGCCAAACGTACAGTATCCGCCAATTGACTATCAAGACATTAAATATTATTCTGCCCCAAAACAGAAAAAACAAATCAATTCTTTGGACGAAATAGACCCCGAACTTCGCGCAACTTTCGAGAAGTTGGGTATTTCGCTCGACGAACAAAAACGCCTTACAGGTGTGGCCGTTGATGCCGTTATCGACAGCGTTTCGATTGCTACCACTTTCAAATCTAAGTTGGCCGAATTGGGTATTATTTTCTGTTCTATCAGCGAAGCGGTACACAATCACCCTGATTTGGTGAAAAAATATATCGGTTCGGTAGTGCCTATCACCGACAACTATTTTGCGGCTCTCAACTCGGCGGTTTTCTCCGACGGGTCGTTTGTATATATCCCGAAAGGCGTACGTTGCCCGATGGAACTTTCCACTTATTTCCGTATCAATGCCGCCGAAACTGGCCAATTTGAACGCACATTACTCATCGCCGACGAAGGCAGTTATGTGAGTTATTTGGAAGGTTGTACCGCACCAATGCGCGACGAAAACCAATTGCACGCCGCTGTGGTTGAGTTAGTTACGCACGAAAAAGCAGAAATTAAATATTCGACCGTGCAAAACTGGTACCCTGGCGACAAGAACGGAAAAGGCGGGATTTATAACTTCGTAACCAAACGCGGCATTTGCTTGGGCGACCATTCCAAAATTTCTTGGACGCAAGTAGAAACGGGTTCGGCCATTACATGGAAATATCCGTCGGTTATCCTGAAAGGCGATTATAGCATCGGCGAATTTTATTCGGTAGCCGTAACCAACAATATGCAGCAAGCCGACACAGGTACGAAAATGATTCACATCGGCAAAAACACCAAAAGCCGCATCGTATCAAAAGGTATTTCGGCAGGAAAAAGCCAAAATTCTTACAGAGGCTTGGTGCAAGTGATGAAGCGTGCTGAAAATGCGCGTAACTTCTCGCAATGCGATTCGTTGTTGTTGGGCGACAAATGCGGTGCGCACACGTTCCCGTACTTGGAAGTTGGCAACCGCAGTGCTAAAGTGGAGCACGAGGCTACTACGTCCAAAATCGGCGAAGACCAAATTTTCTATTGCAACCAACGCGGCATCAGCACAGAGCAAGCCGTGGCTTTGATTGTAAATGGTTTTGCCAAAGAAGTAATGAACCAGTTGCCAATGGAGTTTGCGGTAGAAGCCCAAAAACTGTTGGCCGTGAGCTTAGAAGGAAGCGTAGGTTAATCCCTCCTATCAGATACAAACAATGGCCTACGCAACTCATGTAGGCCATTTTGTTTACATAGATTTCATTTTCTTAGATGAAAAATCAAATCCACGTAACGATTCACTTAGCAATAAAATTCGACAACTAAAATGTTAAAAATAAATAACTTACAAGCCAAAATTGGCGATAAACAGATTCTGAAAGGAATCAATTTGGAGGTAAAAGCAGGAGAAGTACACGCCATCATGGGGCCAAACGGTTCGGGCAAAAGTACCTTAGCTTCGGTGTTGGCAGGTCGCGAAGACTACGAAATTACGGGCGGAAGTGTGGAGTTTTTGGGTAAAGATTTGCTCGAAATGCCAGCCGAAGACCGCGCACGCGAAGGCGTATTTTTGGCGTTCCAGTACCCCGTAGAAATACCAGGTGTCAGCACAACCAATTTCCTGAAAGCTGCCGTAAACGAAGTGCGCAAATATCGCGGACTTGAGCCGTTGGATGCCGTTTCGTTTTTGGGTATGATGAAAGAAAAAATGAAGTTGGTGGAAATCAGCCAATCACTTTTGAGCCGCTCACTGAACGAAGGTTTTTCGGGTGGTGAGAAAAAACGTAACGAAGTGTTCCAAATGGCCATGCTTGAGCCGCGCCTTTCGATTCTGGACGAAACAGATTCGGGTCTGGACATTGACGCGTTGCGCATCGTGGCCAACGGTGTAAATGCACTCAAAACACCGCAAACGGCTTCTATCGTGGTAACACACTACCAACGTTTGTTGGATTATATCGTTCCTGATTTCGTGCATGTGTTGTACAATGGCCGTATCGTGAAGTCGGGCGGAAAAGAGTTAGCACTCGAACTCGAAGAAAAAGGCTATGACTGGATTAAAGCCGAAGCCGATTCGTTAGTGTAGTTTTTTGTGCCAACTGTCTATTTTTTCAATCCATGAAAACAACAACGGATAACACCGATTTGAAAAATAATTTGCTTGCCAGTTTTGAGCAACAAGCTCAAAATCAGGCTACTTATATTATTCAGAAACAAGCCATCGAAAATTTTGAGCGTTTGGGTTTGCCCACCACCAAGCACGAGGAATGGAAATATACCAACCTTGCCAGCACCCTCAAAAATTCGTTTGCAGTAGCGGCCACCAGCGACGTGGAAGCCGTGCCAAACTTGCCTTTTGACCTCGAAGCCAACGTATTGGTTTTTATCAATGGCGTGTTTTCGTCGGCAGCCTCACAAGTGATTGCGCCCGAAACAGATTTAGTGATTTTGCCGATGCAAGAAGCATTTGCGCAATATCCAGACCTCGTAACAACGCATTTTGCGCGTCACGCCGACAGCGAAAAAGAGGCTTTTACAGCTCTTAACACTGCTTTTGCGAGCAATGCACTTTTTGTGCACGTGCCTAAAAACAAAGTGTTGGCTCAGCCTGTCGTATTTTATTATTTGGTAGATGCCACGCAAGAAAACGTACTGGTTCAGCCGCGTTCTTTGGTCGTTTTGGGTGAAAACAGCCAATCCAAATGGATTGAAATCGGCCTTACGGCTGGCGAAAACCACGTGTTGAGCAATGGCGTAACCGAAATCGTGGCAAGCGAAAGAGCTTTGGTAGAATGGTATCAGATGCAATTGGAAGGCCGCGTGAGCATTAACACGACGGCGGTTTCTATTGCCACTGGCGCGAATTTTTCGGCACTGACCGTAACGGCCAACGGCCAAATTACCCGCAACAATTTGCAACTTTTGCTTAATGGTCCACATTGCGAAGGCCACATGTACGGTTTGTATTTGGGGAAAGGTAAAAGCCTGATAGACAACCACACGGTTGCCGACCACCGTTTCCCGAACTGCGAGAGCAACGAACTTTATAAAGGCGTTTTGAGCGACCGCGCAACGGGCGTTTTTAATGGTAAAATTTTTGTAAAACCCGACGCGCAAAAAACAAATGCGTTTCAGTCGAACCGAAATATTTTGCTTTCCGACGATGCCAACGCTTACACCAAGCCGCAATTAGAAATTTTTGCCGACGACGTAAAATGTTCGCATGGTGCCACTGTCGGGACATTGGACGAAGAGCCGCTATTTTATTTGCGTGCGCGTGGCCTAAGCGAAGACACGGCTCGCGCCTTGTTGCTTCATGCCTTTGCTGCCGACGTTTTGGAAAAAATCTCGATTCCAGAACTGAAAGAATACGCCGACCAACAACTTGAAAAGTGGCTTAACGGCTAAAAATATTCGATAGTAAACAAACAAAACCCCCGCAGAGTTGTATCAGCTCTGCGGGGGTTTTGTTTGGAATGTATTTTACTGATTATCAAACAATAAAATTGTTGCAATAGAGTTTAGATGTTAGTTTAATTCAAACCTAAAACAAAGAAATATGATAAAAAAAACAATAATTCTAAGCGGACTGCTCTTATGCCTGCTTCAGATGGCTTATGCTCAATCGGCTGACTTATTTTTAAAGGAGCAGTTAACATCGCCCAATTTCAAAGCAGATTTGGAAGATATAGAATCAAACTTCAACAGCAGTAATTATGTGTTTGAGGGAATAGTATTATCCAATGAAACAAAATTCAAACCAGATAAAATATCAAAATGGCAGGTAGTCCAATTACAAGTAATCAAAACATTTAAAGGGGGGCTACAAGTAGGAGATAAAATAGAGTTTTTTTCACCACCATGTGTTATTTATATTAACGAGATAAGTGGAAAAAAAATTTTTATGCCAAGCTATTCCCACGGAACCCAAATTGTTGGAAATAAAGGGGCTCGTTATTATATTTTTGCTAATAAAAGTTCTTCTCCTATAGAAGCAAAATGTTTTTATAAAGATAGTAAAGGCACACCAATTACAGACTATACAGAATGGCCCGTTATTCCTGGTGATATAAGAGACAGTTCTTTTGTTGATATTCCGTATATATCGCTCAAACCTAAAACAAAAGCACTTGATTTTATACTTCAAACAATTGTAAAAACAGGAAAAGCACCAATAATGGTAGCACCTAAGCAAGATCTTATATTGATACGATAAAAAGACAAAGAAGAGTTTCTAAATAAATAAAAACCCCCGCAAAGCTAAAACTCTGCGGGGGTTTTTACTTTATAATGTATTTTATTAAAAATTAGTCTGTTACAGATTCTACGACTTTTTGCGCTTTCTCGAAGTCGAACAACAAGCTAAAACGCAAGGTCTCGGCCAATGGGCTGTTTTGTGCCACAGGAACAAGGTACGCAAAATCCACGCCAAAACGTTGGTAACGAAGGCCTAAACCTGCCGTGAAATATTTACGATTACCTTTTTCTTTAGCTTCGTGGAAATAGCCGCCACGCAACGCAAAAAGTTTGTCGTACCAATATTCTACACCTGCCCCAATCATTACTTCTTGCAACTCTTCTTTGCCGCCACCTGGAGCATCCGTAAACGACCCCATCGCGCCACTAATAAAACTCTTATCATTCAGATTTTTGGACGAGTCTGGAGAAGGCACCATGAGTTTGCTCAAATCCAAAGAAAACGTAATGGTATTGTAGGCATCAAGCGTAGAAGTAAGACTACCGCCCAAACGCAAAGTAGTTGGGATAAAGTCGCGGCGGTTGTTGTCCGAATACGACACTTTAGGGCCAAAATTGGTGATAGAGCCTGCCAAATTCATTTGTGCAGGGCGGCCATTCAAGTTTATTTCTTTCGTATAAAAAGCCGACAAGTCCACGGCTACGGTATTGGCGGGGCGAATTGAGCTACCGTTATAGTTGCCGTTGCCTGCTAAATTGGAGTGTATAAATTTAGGTGCTACACCCACACCAAATGTTTTGCTCAATTGGCGCGAATATGCTGCCGAAATTGCATATTCATTAGAATTGACATCGCCTAACGGGTTGTTACTTTCGTCTGTTAGGTGAAGTGCGCCCAAGCTGAAATAAGTCATCGAAATGCCAATAGCATCTTCTTTGCGTAATTTTTTGTAGCCACTCAAATACGAAACAAACAAATCATTCATATTTAAGTATTTGAGCCAAGGCGTATAAGAAACTGCTGCCCCAAAATCTTGTGTATTAAAGGCTAATTTGCCTGTGTTCCAATACATTGCATTGGCATCAGCCGAAAGAGCTGATCCCGCCTCACCCATACCGCCAGCACGCGAGTCAGGCGTAATTGTCAAGAATGGTACTGCTGTTGTAATAGTCTTTGTTTCGTTTTGTGCAACCGTTGCACTATAAGTGGAGAGTAGTAAGGCCGACGAGAAAAGGCAACCCAAAACTGATTTATTTGACATATACATTTTATGAAAAAATTGAGGCTACAAATATAGGTAATATTGCTTACTAACGAATAGATATGCAAATAGTTGTTTGTATCGTAATAATTTTTTACAACCACCAAACACGCTATTTTTAAAGAGGCATAGATAGAAAATTTATCGGACTAAAACTAATTTGTCGGTTTTATGCGCCGATTTTCCGTCGCTGGTGCTCACCTTCAGGCGATACACATACATACCCGACCGCAGTTTTGAGCCATTGTCTGTGTCGCCATTCCAACGCAACTGCGAACTAAGTCCCACACGCGCATCGCTTGCTACAAGAGTGGTCTCCAAATGTTTTACTTTTTGCCCTATCACATCAAATATTTCTACACTTACCGTCAGGTCTTGGCCTGCTTTGTTGTGCGTAAACCCAAAATTAGTAAAGTCAGTAAACGGGTTTGGATAGCTAAACAGCTCGTCTATTACCAAATTTGGCGAACTAGTTACGACAAAGTGAATGACAGATTCCGCTGAATTGTTATGCGTATCCCAAGCCTTAAAACGTGCCGTGTGCGTACCGTCCGAAAGATTTGAAAGCGGATAACGCACATATCCTTTTTGGTAAGTACCTGCTACCGTTTGATAATAATCATTGACAATGAGCAAATTATTATCATCTCCATCTATCACCAATGTCATTTCGTGCCCAATGCCTTTGGTAGAAACATTGATGCCATTGTCGTCGGTGAGCTTGGCCAAAAACAAAGGATTGGCATCTGTAATACCGCCATTCACAAATGTAGTATCGTTCATAAACAATTCTACGACAGGTGGATTTTCGTCTGTAATAGCCTCGGCACTACCGCCAATGGTCAGGCCTGCCGCTGCCCCAGTCGCATCTGTCATACTGCTATCTTGCTTGGCATAAAAACTCATTTTCCCATCACCAAAATTATAACTAATGTCTTTGGGTGCTATAAACTCTAAAGAAAACGCGCCATTTTTCACGTGGGCTTCTCCTTTAAAAATAATGTCGCGTCGTACCTTGTAGGTGATAGGTGTACTAATGCCATCATATCCGTTCATGGTCGTTGGCTGGTCGTACACGGTACAATAAATTGTTCCGTTAAAGTTATTCATTTTCGTACCAAGGCTCTGCACTTCTCCTTCTATCGTAACTTTTTCCAAGCCACTAATGGTGTCGCTAGTCGTAGTGGTAAGCTGCTTGCCGTTAATGCTTGTAATGACAATATCTTCTGACGGATAAGCCAAACGCGCCGACGGGTCAGACATTAACACATAACTCTTGTTATAGAGTCCTGCCATACTGTTGTTTTTGGTCGTGCGCATCACATCGCCCAAACGCTGGTATTTGCCTTCTATTTTTTGAAGAATAGTAGCATAAAAAGCATTGTTAAAAGACTCATTAGAACTTGAAAACACAGGCCTACTCGCCCCGATAATACCAATACCGCCACCGTTGGGGTGCAGTACAATAGACTCTCCGCCTGAGGTAATGGCAGGGTTGTCGTGTGCCACAAAATCGCAGGTTGCCGTGATAAAAAATGGCATATTGTCTGGATTGTTCCACGCGTTGATTTGGTCGAGCGTCAAGATGTAAGAGTTAGCCCACTGCAATTCACCACCATGCCCTAAATAACTGACTATCAAAGAACCACGCTCTACTGCTTCGTTGATGGCGGCTGCCGTAGCTGGAGAGCGTTGGCCAGAAGGAGTAGCCACCGTTGGATAACTCGTCTGATATACCTTCATCAGATTGTAAGCAGGCTTAGACGTTTCGATAGGTTGCTCCACGCCTTCGGCTTGTTGTAAAAAGTTGATATTCGCGGCTTTGTCTTGTTCGGCCACAAAAGCCAATCGCGTGCGCCACGTTCCCAAACTTTTCTTATTGGTGGCATAGCTAATAAACTTATCTACCATGGCTTTGGCTTCCGTCTGCGACCTAACAGGCAAACGACCAACACCCAAATCCATTCTTTCGTTGCTGGCATCTGTCCAAGTGCCTTCCGTAGAATCCATGAGGCCAATAAAATCGTCCGAGCAAAAAGTATTGTACAATTGCGCAATAGAACTGTTGGACTGATAGGTTGGGACAAAATTAGTTTTGTTAATCGTGCGTCCTTTGTAGTCAAAAGAGCAATCTCCAAACAGCAAGACATACTTGAGTTTGTCCGAATCATTCAGATACAACATTCTCACAAAGTCCCGCAAGGCCACCAAATCCTGCGCCCCAGACGAAAACTCATTGTATATCGCTGTGGTAGTGGCTACTTGTACGTCCAAACCGTCATTACTATTTCTGAAAGCGGCCAAGCGTTGCGCTTCACTCAAAAAAACGGGGGGTGTAATAATCACCAAATCAGGCGTAGTATAGGAATGTAAATTTTGATTGGCGATACGCCCCACCCAAGTAGGTGCAGGAATAGAGGCATTTTTATTAAATACCACAAACTCCCGCAACAAGCCTTCATTATTTACGGCAAATAACAACGAATCTCCATTCGCTGCATATTCTTGGCCGACAGCTGTTTGAGGACTGGTAATATCCCAAATCACTGAGCCTGAAGCCGCCTTTAAAGCATAAGTAAGCACGCCATTACTTCCCAGTGTGCTTGCCCGACGGAAGGCGGTTTGTTCGCCATACAAAGCCAGTTTGCGAGGCATATTTACTTCTATGTAATTCAAATACCCAATGGCGGAGCTGTTGCCATTTTTATTGTAAGAAAGCTTTACGGCTACATTATCCGAACCGTCGGGCAAATTCAATGTATAAATACCTGTTGCATCTACGCCATAAACAGGATAATCGCTATTGGCAAATCCTGATAAGTTCAGAAGGCTGCTTTGATTCGACCCGTTAATATTCACCGTAAATGAAGTCGGAACATTCAACGAATGCGCCATCGTTGCTACACGCACTTTGGCCGAACGCGTACCATCTATACCTGAGGCAGAAAAACTAAAATCGCGCTGCGTTGTGAGGTCAAAATTTTCGCCGTACCAAACACGCCCCGTGTTATACGGATTATATTTATCCTGCTCGTAAATCTGATAATCGTCAAAACTGTTAATGTGCGAAGTTCCCAGCGTTTCGGTTGCTCGCGGCTGCACGCGCAAACCTTCCGTCTCCGACACCGTCAGAAAATAATAAGCCGTATCCGCATAGAAATTATTTTCGCGCATAAAAATCTTATTAGCAGAATTATACGCCCAACGATAGGCATCTTGCGCATAGAACAACACGTAATCACCAGAATCAAAAGAGCCATCCTCCTGCCCTACTACCACGATGGCATTTTCCGTCAGGTCGTTGGCACGTGCCGCCGCGTTAGATTGCGGCAACAAACCGCCTCCGTTGCCATAGATTTTAATTTTGCGAGGGTCAAGACTTCCCACATTAAAACCCATATTGGCCAGCATACTGCGGTCTATTTTGTAAAGTCCTTTTTGCGTAATACCCAACTTATGCCACGTTCCCGACGACAATACCGAATTGCTTTGCGCTAAGGTTTTGGCGGTTTTATAGCTTGCTTTTTTGGTTGGAATAACGGTTGTTTTCAGCTCAAAGCGCACGAGTTTTTCGAGCTTGTGCGTGGTGGTATTACGGCGCAGCGGCACAATGCGAACATCTGTTTTATGTTGGCCGCGTTCTATGCCTACGGCGTAACTAATCGCTGGCTCAGAAGTAATAAATGCCGTATCCGAACTTGCTTTTTCTGCCGTCGAAAGTGGCGCGTAAACCGCTTTTTGAAGCGTTGCAGCCTGTATTTTTCCGTTGAGCGTAATGCTTTTTTGGGGTAAATATTGGTTTTCGGGCAAATTAACGCTGTTTTCAAACGTAAGCGCAGGAGCTAATGTAGCCGTTTCCACACGCGGCACAGCACGCGCACTTTCCCAACGAAGTTCGTAAACTGTTTGGGCATTAACTTGTCCAAAAAACAAGCCCAAAGCCAACAAACAGAAATACATTTTTTGGCGCGAAAAACTTATCATGGTCAATAAGTTGAGCATATCTTTAAAGGTTATTTTGACGAGGTAAACTATCTTGCAAGCACAACGATTCGTTGTACCTACAAATTGTTTTGTTATTTGAGTAATTCGTGTTTGCGAAGGCGGCGGTTAATGACGGGGTACGAAAGCACCGACACCAAAATAATCATCGTACCGATATAAAAGCCCGATGTCATTTTCTCTTTTTCTCCAAAAATAAGAAAAGCCAAGATAATTCCGTACACAGGTTCTAAGTTGATTGTCAGGTTCATAGCAAAAGCCGAAAACTTTTGCATCAGCTTCACGGCTGCCGCGTAGGCATACACCGTACAAATGCCGCCCAAAATCAGGATACAAACCCAATCCGTCGCCGTCGGGACAAGCTGTAAAATTTGGTTTTCAGCAAAAAAGTAAGCGTAAGCAGGCAAAAACAACACAATCCCCAGCAGCGCACCCGCCATCTCATAAAACGTAATCACCAAAGAGTTATGATGTTTGGTAAAATTACCGTTCAAGATACTGAATATCGTGGCAAAAAGTGCCGACACAATGCCCATCGCCAAACCAATCGCTTTATCAAATTCATAATAAAAAATCACGTATAGCCCAGCCATTACCACCACGCCGATAATGAGTTCGAACCACAAAAATTTTCGTTTGGTAATCAGCGGTTCGAGCAAACTCGTCCACAACGAACTCGTAGAAATACCCGCCAAACACGTGGACACGTTCGACACACGCGCCGCACCAAAAAACAAAATCCAGTGAATGGCTATCAGCACGCCAGCGGCCATCATTTGCAACATCGCTTTGCGCGGCAACTGAAACGAAACTTTGCGCAAAACCAACACCAAAGGCATGAGCAGACAAGCGGTAAGAGTTCTATAAAAAGTCAATTCTACACTCGGAATACTGACTAACGCGCCCAAAATGGACGTAAATCCCCAAATCAATACTAAAAAATGCAAGTGCAAATAATCTTTGGGGCTGGCCTGTTGGTGTGGCATAACGACAACTAAAATAATAAGTTAGGGTTGGTAAAAATCAATTTGCGAAAGTAGGCAGGATTTAGCGGATAAAAAACTGCTCCCTGAGCCACCGCCCACCTATATACAGTGTAGCGACCAATGAAAGTTCATATCTCTTCTGTATAACAAGAGTTCTCCGACCCGCAACTTCTGCAAAAGTCCTCCCCTTGGAGAGGATTTAGATGGGGTTTTAATATTTCCCACCTGCAATTCCTGTTATCCGACCCGCAACTTCTGTTAAAGTCCTCCCCAAGGGGAGGATTTAGGAGGGGTTTTAATATTTCCCATCTGCGATTCCTGTTATCCGACCCGCAACTTCTGCAAAAGCCCTCCCCTTGGGGAGGATTTAGGAGGGGTTTTAATATTTCCCACCTGCAATTCCTGTTATCCTACTTGCGACTTCTGTTAAAGTCCTCCCCTTGGGGAGGATTTAGGAGGGGTTTGAATATTCTGCTCCTGCAATTCCTGTTAAAGTCTTCCCCTTGGAGAGGATTTAGATGGGGTTTTAATATTTCCCACCTGCAATTCCTGTTATCCGACCCGCAACTTCTGCAAAAGTCCTCCCCAAGGGGAGGATTTAGGAGGGGTTTTAATATTTCCCACCTGTAATTCCTGTTATCCGACCCGCAACTTCTGTTAAAGTCCTCCCCTTGGGGAAGATTTAGATGGGGTTTTAATATTTCCCATCTGCGATTCCTGTTATCCTCCCTGCGACTTCTGTTCAAGTCCTCCCCCTTGGGGAGGATTTAGGAGGGGTTTTAATATTTCCCATCTGCGATTCCTGTTATTGCTTTGTGGATTCCTGTTATTGCTTTGTGGATTTCTATTATTGCTTTGTGGATTCCTGTTATTGCTTTGTGGATTCCTGTTATTCAACCCGCGACTTCTGTTATCCGACCCGCAATTCCTGTTATCCTCCCTGCGACTTCTGTTCAAGTCCTCCCCCTTGGGGAGGATTTAGGAGGGGTTTTTGAAACACAGGATTTAGGAGGGGTTTAAATATCCAAGCCTCGCAATTCCTACACAACAAACATTGTATCACGAATCTTTGCCCCTATTCCGATTTGATACGAAACCTTATATCTTTGTCGCGAGTTTTGAGGAATTTATCCCTACCCAGTAACAGCGATTAACTCGCTTACATCTATGATTAGAATCGGTATTTTCTTTGGGGGACAATCGCGCGAGCGCGAAATCTCCTTTGCGGGTGGCCGCACTGTATATGACAACCTCAACAAAGATTTGTTTGAGGCCGTACCTGTTTTTGTGGACAGTTTGGGCAATTTTATTTTGCTCAATTGGGAGTTTATCTACAAAGGCACGATTCGGGATTTCTATCCACCTGCCAGCGTACTGGACATCAAAAATGCAGAATTTCAAATTTATATAGAGTCTTTGGGCGAAATGAGCCGCACAGAGCAAGACCAACTCATTAGCCAAGTGGGTTGCCGCCTCAACCCCGACGAGTTCGGTAGCCTTTTCGATTTTGCTTTCTTGGCTTTGCATGGCCCTTACGGCGAAGATGGCAACATTCAGGGCATTTTGGAATGGTACGGAATCCCGTACTCAGGTTCGGGTATTTTGCCTTCGGCTATCGGCATCAACAAACTTATTCAAAAAGATTTGATGACCCAAACGGGCTTCAAACGCCCGCAAAGCCTAACACTTTCCAAAGATAAATGGCTACAAACCACCGACGTAAATACGTTGCTGATTGAGGCCAGTGCCATTGTTGGATTTCCTTTTGTCATCAAAGCACCGTGCCAAGGTTCGTCTATTGGCGTAACGGTTTTGCAAGAAAAAAACGCCCAAGCCTTCACCGATGCCATCAACAAAAGCTTCTTTTTGCAACACATTGAGCGCAGCCAATGGCAAACCCTTTCGCGTGAGCAAAAAGTAAACTTTATCCGTACCCTTACCGACATTCGGGAAGGTATCGGAATGCCCGTAACCGTGCGCGGCGGCGTGTTCGACAACCATGTCATTTATAGCCCAAGCGAACTATTAGCCTTTTTGGATAATGAAAATTATGGCGCGTCTTTGCTCTTAGAAAGCACCGACAGCGAAGAAATGATTATTATGGAAGGCTTCATTGAAGGCCGCGAGTTTTCGTGTATCGTGGTGCAAGACGAATACGGCCAAGCCATCGCCTTACCGCCAACCGAGATTGTCAAACGCCAAACGCTTTTCGATTATCGTTCCAAATACTTGCCAGGCATGAGCCGCAAGATTACACCTATCAATATCCAAACGCCTTACATTCAGCGCATCAAAGAAGAATGTATTGAGCTTTTTAATAAATTACAATTCAGTGTTTACGCACGCATCGACGGCTTTATTAACGAAGCAGGGGACGTGTTCCTCAACGACCCCAACACTACGTCTGGAATGTTGCCATCGTCGTTCTTTTTCCATCAGGCTGCCGAAATCGGCCTGAATCCGTCGCAGTTCCTGACTTATATTATTCGCACTTCGTTGGCGGAGCGTATTCGTACAGGCAAAAAAGTAGCGGTTTTCAAACAAGTTTTGAACAAATTGGATAGTGCTTTAGAACATTTGCACAACAACCCAACCGCCAAAACGCGCGTGGCCATTATCATGGGCGGATTTTCTTCGGAAAGACATATTTCAGTAGAAAGTGGCCGTAACATTTACGAAAAATTGGCTTCTTCGGGCAAATATGAACCCGTTCCCGTATTCCTGACGGGCAGCGAACAAAAGCATGAACTTTATGTAATGCCAATTAATATCATGCTCAAAGACAATGCCGACGACATTCGCGAGAAAGTAAAAAGCAAAGACAAACCGCATGAAGCGTTGGTACAGATTCGCGAGGAAGCCCAAAACATTACGGGCAAATACGTGTCCAACCACATCAGCAAAGCCGAAGAAATTACCTATAAAAAGTTAGCAACCTTAGTAGATGAAGTGTTCATTGCGCTGCATGGCCGCCCAGGGGAAGACGGAGCTGTACAGCAACAACTCGAAAAAGTAGGTTTGCCTTACAACGGTTCGGGCGTGGGCAGTTCGCAAATCACCATCAACAAATACGAAACCAACGAGATTTTGGCGCAACACGGCATCTTGGTAGCGCAACACACGTTGGTACACGAAACCGCGTGGCAAGCCGACACCGCCGCAGAAGTGGCGCGTCTGGAAAAAACATTCCAGTACCCATTTATCGCTAAGCCAGCCGATGACGGTTGCAGTTCGGCGGTGAAAAAAATTAAAAATCGTGCAGAATTGGAAGCCTTCGCCGCTTTGATGTTCCGCAAAATAGAAGGATTGGAATCGTCGGTGGCGCAAGTGCTAAACCTTCGCCCCAATGAGGAATTTCCACAAAAACGTTATTTCATGGTTGAAACGCTGATTTCGGCCAATGGCGCAGCACATTTCTTAGAAATTACGGGCGGAATGCTTACGCACAACCGCAACGGCGAGCGTGTGTACGAGGTTTTCGAGCCTTCGGAAACACTTGCTTCGGGCGAAGTGCTTTCTTTGGAAGAAAAATTCTTAGCAGGTGAAGGCCAAAACATTACGCCTGCACGTTTCCACAAAGACGCTGCCGCACAACAAAAAGTTTCGGCGCAAGTGCGTGCCGAGCTGGAGCGCGTGGCCAAGATTCTGAACGTAGAAGGCTATTGCCGCATAGATGCGTTTGTACGTGTGTACGACGATTTACGCGCCGAAACCATCATTATCGAAATCAATTCGCTGCCCGGCATGACACCAGCCACTTGTATTTTCCATCAATGCGCCATCAACGGCTACAAGCCTTACCAGTTCATTGACAAAATATTGGAATACGGCAAAAGTAAAGCAGGCGCAGTGGCCTAAAAGCAAATTTTTTTCGGAAGAAAAGTGTTTGCAAAAAAGACAGAAACCAAGTCTCACACATTGTTATTATCCCACAATAAAAAGATAAACAACAGTGTGTGAGCTTGTAAGTTTAGTACGGAGTAAAGGTTTTTTCTTTTATTTTTACCCAAAGCAAAACATTTAAAAACTATGTATCAAAGCTTTCAGACGATGCCCGACCACGCCCGCGTATGGGTGTATCAGGCCAACAGAGCGTTTACGGCTACAGAGCTACAAACTATAAATCAATTACTTACCGACTTCGCGAACACTTGGGACAGCCATGGCAAAGGCATTTTGGCTTCTTTCAGTATAGAACATAATCAATTTATTATCATTAGTGCCGACGAAACCGTAACGGCGGCTTCGGGCTGTTCGATAGACAAATCGGTGGGTGCTATTCGCGAAATTGAAAAGCAAACAGGCGTAACATTGCTTGACCGCAGCCAAGTGGCATACCTGCACAACGACCAAGTACAAACGGTAAGTTTGGCGGGGTTAAAGCAAAAAATTGCAGAAGGCGCAGTACAACCCGACACTGTTTTATTTGATAATACTTGTGTCAGTTTGGGGGTTTGGCGTAATTCTTGGCGCAATGCGGCTAAAAATACGTGGGCAAAACGTTTTTTTGATACCGTTAGTGTGTAAAAAGTTCAAAATTCATAGGACTTTTTTCTTTTTTTAATTAGATTGCAGCCCTTAATGGAAAAACCCAATACCTATCTTATAATTGTGATGAACAACCTATCTTTTTTAAAATGTTTGGCTTTAGCTGCTCTGTTGGGTAGCTGTGCCTCGCCAGCTCAGAAATACGCGAAAAAAGGTGATAAGTCATTCAAAAAAGGCGAATACGCAAAAGCCGTTGAATACTATCAACAAGCACTCGCCAAAAATGGCAATGCTGGTTATTTGAACAATCAGATTGCCGAAAGCTACTGGCAATCAAATAAAGTGGCTGATGCTGAACCATTTTACAAAGCAGCTATTGACGCTGGCGTAAAAGCGGATTCAGTGCTTTTCCACTACGGTTATGCCCTCAAATCGAAAGGCAAATACGAGGAAGCGAAAAACGCATTTAGCCAATACGCCCAAAATGGTACAAAACCAGCTTTGGTAGAAAGAGCAAAACGCGAAGTAGCCAACTACGGAAAAGTAGAAGAAATTTTGCGCAAGCAGCCTGTTTACGCTGTACAAAACGTGGATAGCCTTAACACTTCTGCTGCAGAATATGGCCCATCACTCCAAAACGGTGAATTGTATTTTACCTCATCACGTGGCGCAAGCAAAATGTATGCTGGCACAGGAACAGGTTTTACAGATATTTATAAATTAAAATTTGATGGCTTAGGCAAAAACAGCGGAACTGTTACGCCATTAGACAAAGCGATCAACGACCCAAGCGTACACGACGCAAGTGCCACTATCTCACGCGACGGCAAAACAATGGTGTTTGCTCGTAGTAATGATGGTAGTAAAAAAGGTTTGCGCGAAGTAAACTTGTTCGTTTCGCGTTACAAAGACGGCAAATGGACAGATGCTGAGCCTTTGACAGAAATCAACAAGCCAGATGCTTGGACTTCGTCCCCAGCTTTCTCACCAGATGGCAAATCGCTTTACTTCGCTTCTAACCGCGAAGGCGGTAAAGGTGGCGTGGATTTGTACCGCGCACAATTGGATGCTAATGGCCGTTGGTCGAAAATCACAAACTTAGGCGACCAAATCAATACTTCGGGTGACGAATTGTTCCCGTATGTATCGGAAGATGGTAAACTATATTTCTCTTCAGACGGATTGCCAGGTTTGGGTAATTTGGACGTTTTCGTAGCGACGCGCGACAAAGACAAGAAAACAACGGTAGAAAACTTAGGTGCACCTATCAACTCTACTGGCGACGATTTCGGTATTACATTCCGCAGCCCATTGGATGGTTATTTCTCTTCTAATCGTGAAGGCGGCAAAGGCGATGACGATATTTACGCATTCTCTGATATTAAATCTATCGTGAAAAATGTAAGTTTCGTATTGGCTGGTACTGCCGTAGAGAAAAACGATAAAGGCGAAGAAGTAGTCGTTTCGAATGCTAAAGTAGCTCTTACAGACAACGACGGCAAAACATTGGCTGAAGTTACAACTGGCGCAGATGGCAAATTCTCTTTCCCATTAGACCGCTCACGTAACTATAACCTTCTTACTGAGAAGCCAGAGTATTTTACTAAACGTGATGCAATCACTACTATTGGTAAACAACCTGCTCAAGAAGAATTGCGCCGCGATACGACCGTTACACTTGACGCAAAAGTGTTGATGGACAAAATCAAAGTGGATAAAGAAATCGTGTTGAATAACATTTATTACGATTTCAACAAAGCAGATATTCGTGACGATGCCAAACCAGAACTTGACGTGTTGGTACAGTTGTTGAAAGACAATCCGAACGTAAGTATCGAGTTGAGCTCACACACCGATGACCGTGGTGACCACAAATTCAACCAAAACTTGTCGCAAAAACGTGCTGAATCGGCGGTGGCTTACATCGTTTCTAATGGCGTAGAAGCTACACGTATTACAGCTAAAGGTTATGGTGAAACTCACCCTCTTATCGAAAATGCTGCTACAGAAGAAGATTATCAGAAAAACCGTCGTACAGAGTTTAAAGTAACAAAGGTTGCAAAAGCAGCAGAAACACCTGCTACTCCTGCTCCAACGACACCACCAGCAGAAGAGAAAAAATAATCTTGTTGGTTACGTTTTTCGTAGCATAAACTCATATCGGGCGGCCTTGCTTTGCAAGGCCGCCCGATTGCTTTTCGTTGAAACCCAAATCTTTCGGGATTATTTCTTGCAATTGCCCCACAGAACTACGATTATTGCCATTTGTGCAAAGTGCCCGCCGCGCTATGCACCAGAAATCTGTTATTGCAAAAATCAAATTATAAAAATAGAATGTCGCGCCATATCGCTATACTCGGCTCTACGGGGTCTATCGGAACACAAGCCTTAGACGTGGTTCGGGCCAATTCCGAAGCCTTTATCGTAGAAGTTCTTACCGCTCAAAACAACGCGGATTTGCTTATTAATCAGGCAGTTGAGTTTCAGCCCAACGCCGTCGTAATTGCCAACGAAGACCTTTATTCCAAAGTACAATCGGCTTTAGCCGCTTATCCCATCAAAGTGTACGCAGGCTCAAACGCTGTGGCTTCGGTAGTGGAAATGGAACAAATAGACATGGTGCTTACCGCCTTGGTCGGTTACGCAGGTTTGCAACCAACCTTACGCGCCATCGAAGCAGGCAAACACATTGCTTTGGCCAACAAAGAAACGTTGGTAGTGGCGGGTGAATTGGTTACGGCTTTGGCTGCCGAAAAAGGCGTAAACCTCTATCCCGTTGATTCTGAACACTCTGCAATATTTCAATGTTTGGTCGGTGAATTTCATAATCCTATCGAAAAAATAATCCTGACAGCTTCGGGCGGCCCGTTCAGAGGCAAAGACCGCGCTTTTTTGGAAACCGTAACTAAAGCCCAAGCCCTCAAACACCCAAATTGGAGCATGGGCGCAAAAATCACCATTGATTCGGCTACGCTCATGAACAAGGGGCTGGAAGTAATAGAGGCCAAATGGCTTTTTGACCTGACCGCCGAACAAATAGACGTGGTGGTTCACCCGCAATCTATCATTCACTCGCTGGTGCAGTTCACGGACGGAAGTTTAAAGGCTCAATTGGGTTTGCCAGATATGCGTTTGCCAATCCAATACGCATTGGGTTTCCCGCATCGCTTGCCCAACAATTTCCCGCGTTTTGATTTTAGTCAATACGGTTCGCTTACTTTCGAGCAGCCCGATACGGAAACTTTCCAAAATCTCAAAATTGCGTTTAAGGCCTTGGCACAAGGCGGCAATATGCCTTGTATTATCAATGCGGCCAACGAAATAGCGGTAGCGGCGTTTCTGAAAGACGAAATTTCTTTCTTGGGAATTTCTGACCTTATTGCCGAAACCATGCAAAAAGCCGATTTTATTACCAAACCCACTTATCAGGATTATGTGGAAAGTGATGCGCAAGCGCGTCGCATTGCCGAAAGCCTGATACCTCAATTCAGATAATACACCTTCATAGATAACCATTTACAATCAAAAACATGAAAAATATTCTCTTGCTCGGTGCTGGGCGGTCGGCCTCTTCGCTTATCCGCTACCTGCACGCCAACGCCGCACAAGAACAGTGGAGCGTTACCGTTGCGGATGCTTCGTTGGATTTAGCGCAAGCTAAAACACAAGGACTTACAGGCGTTACGGCAGTAGCTTTTGATATAAACGATACGGAAACCTCCGAAAAACTCATCGCAGCCGCCGACTTGGTGATTTCGATGTTGCCCGCTTTTATTCACCCAAAAGCGGCAGTACTTTGCCTCAAACACCAAAAACATTTGATTACGGCCTCGTATGTAAGTGCTGAAATGAAAGGTTTTGAGGCAGAAGCCAAAGCTAAAAATTTGGTTTTTTTGAACGAATGCGGCTTAGACCCAGGTATTGACCACATGTCCGCCATGCAGGTAATCGACGAAATTCACGCCAAAGGCGGCAAAATGCTTTCGTTCAAATCGTATTGCGGCGGCTTGGTTGCTCCCGAATCCGATAACAATCCGTGGGGCTACAAATTTAGCTGGAATCCGCGCAACGTAATTTTGGCAGGACAAGGAACAGTAAAGTATCTCATTGATAATCAATATAAATATTTGCCATATCATCGCCTTTTTGCCGAAACCGAATGCGTAGAAATAGAAGGTTTTGGCAAATTTGATGCCTACGCCAACCGCGATTCGCTGTCGTACAGGCAGGTGTACGGGCTGGACAATATCCCGACGATTTTGCGCGGAACACTCCGCAAAGCTGGCTATTGCGAGGCTTGGAATATTTTTGTGCAATTGGGCATTACAGACGATTCTTATCTGATAGAAAATATCGCGGAAATGACTTACGCGGATTTTATCATGTCCTTTTTGCCAAAGAAAAACCCACAAACGCCACTTACCATGCACTTGGCCAGTGTGTTCCAGTGCATTAGCAGTGCCGAGATTATCCGCAAAATCAAATGGACGGGTATTCTGGACGAAACGCCAATCGGCCTGACGCAACCCGCCACACCTGCGCAAGTGTTACAACATTTATTGGAGCAAAAATGGAAACTCGAAGCAGGCGACAAAGACATGATTGTGATGCAACACCAATTCGAGTATGAGCAAAACGGCCAAACCAAACAAATCCACTCGTCGTTGGTAACTATCGGGCAAGACGAAACTTATACGGCAATGGCCGATACTGTTGGGCTACCGTTGGGCATTGCGGCCAAACTTATTTTGCAAGATAAAATAAAAGCACGTGGCGTACTTGTGCCTGTAAGTCAGGAATTTTACAAACCTATTTTGGCGGAACTGGCCAGTATGGGTATTGTGTTTCAGGAAAAAGAAATTCATTAAAAATACGAACTTGGGCGCAGGCAATTGCGCCCATTTTTATACCTTTACTATGTTGAGCATCAGGCAAGTATATGAGCAAAAAACTAATTCGTTTTGATTGGGCCGTGAAAAAGCTACTTCGCAACAAAACTAATTTTGTGGTGCTGGAAGGCTTTTTGTCGGAATTACTGTTTGAGGACATCAAAATCCAAAAGATTTTGGAAAGTGAAAGCAATCAGGAACACGACGAAGACAAATACAATCGCGTGGACATTTTGACCCAAAACAGTAAAAATGAATTGGTTATCATCGAAATACAAAATACTTATGAGATAGATTATTTTCATCGCATGATTTATGGCGTTTCCAAAGCCCTGACCGAAAATTTAAGTTTGGGACAGTCTTATTCTGAAATAAAGAAAATCATCTCGGTTAATATCGTGTATTTTGATTTGGGGCAAGGCCAAGATTATGTTTATCAGGGCACTACGAATTTTTTGGGCTTACATAAAAAAGATGTGTTACAACTTTCGGCCAAGCAAAAAGACACGTTTTCGCAGCAAAATGTAGCTGATATTTTCCCTGAATATTATATCATTAAAGTAAATCAGTTCAACGACGTGGCCAATGACACGCTGGACGAATGGGTTTATTTTCTGAAAAATAGCGAGGTAAAAGACGAGTTCAAGGCCAAAGGATTGGCCGAAGCCAAAGAAGCCTTAGACATCATGCGCCTCAACAAGGAGCAACAATACGGCTACAATCGCTATTTGGACTATTTGCACGTGAAAGCCAGCGAAGCCCTTTCGCTCAAAATAGAGGCCGAATACAAAATACGCCAAGACGAGAAATTCAAAAACTCAGTTGAGATTGCGAAAAACTTTATTGCAATGGGTTTAGACAATAGTTCTATTGCTCAAGGAACAGGCCTCACAGTTGAACAAATACAGCTATTGCGCCAACAACAAAGCTAATCTACATTTCCCCTTCCACGCCCAAACCGAACAGCGCGAAATCATACAACACAGGGTCTTGCGGGTTAAAAAGTCGCAATGAAGCTGTCAGTTCTTGTGCCGCTGCCCAGTCAGTAGCCTGCCTTTTGAGCAATCCCAAATTTCGCGCGACTCTGTCCACGTGTACATCGCACGGACAAACCAACTGGCTGGGGCTAATATTTTTCCATAAACCAAAATCTACGCCTTTGTCGTCGCGGCGCACAAGCCACCGCAAAAACATACAAAGCCGTTTACACGCCGACTTTCGCGCTGGCGTGGACACGTGTTTGCGCGTGCGTGCTGGTGCAAAATCCAGCGCAAAAAACTGTTGATGAAAACCGATTAAAGCTTTTTCGATGTCCGCGTCTGCGGGGCTAATATGCTGACTAAAAGCAGTTTCCAGTGATTCGTTTTTTCGGTAATAATCTTGAAAAAAAGCCAAGAAATAAAGCGTATCCGTGTCGTTGAAAGTACGATGTTTGAATTTTAAAAATGGTTTTAGGTCGCTTTCGGTGTGGTTGCGGACAAAATCGTAAGGCGCACCGTCCATGAACGCAATCAATTCCAACGATTTTTTGATAATAACAGGCCGCTGCCCCCACGCTAACATAGCCGCCCAAAACCCCATTATCTCAATGTCTTGCAAACGGCTGAAACGGTGCGGAATTGAAATAGGGTCGTTTTCGATAAACGCGGGACGGTTGTATTGTGCGGCTTTTTCGTCCAAAAAAACACGTAACTGTTCGGTGTTCATTTTTTTTTATAAAAAACTTTAATTAATAGCTTATTTTAAGGTATTATTATTTGTAATGTATTTTAAAAATATTTCTATAAAATGATTCAATAATTTTAGTTTTTAACTCTAAAAGTTCTATTAGGTAATTTTATTAAGTTTAAAAATTGTAAGTATGATTCTTCTGAAAATTCGGAATATTGCTCAAAATAAGATGTATGAATAGGTAGTAATTCTAAATCTCCACGCAATATTTTATGTGTTGCAAATAATTTATTGAATAACCAATTAATTATTTCGCTATTCAGCAAATTTGTTAATTGGTTATTAGTAATTTTTATCTCCAAAGGAATAAAAAAATTAACGCTATTCAAAACATATTGTTGCTGGTTATCACAATAAAAACATAAATCATACGAAATAAATTTATAAATTATTTTTTCAGGAGCTAAATACATCTCCAAAGGTGCTACTTGTTGAAAATTTGAAAAATCTAAGGGAATAAATGTAGTTGGCTGTTTTATTCCATGTTTAGTTATGTCAGTACCTTTTAAAATAGGTGCATAACCCTCGGTTAAAGTATCTTTACAGAATTTTTGGTTATTGCCAGTAACAATACCTAAAGCCCATTTTGCCTTCCCTGACAAGGTTGTATGTTCAACTGAATACAATTGCGTTATTACCTCTGCCTCATGCTGGTGTGCACCAAAATTAAGGATTTTTTTAGGGTTATTTTGAAATGATTTTTGTGTTCTAAAAAAACTATTTTCTTTATTTTTACATTCAATATTTCCAGTTATTTCAACAGTATTATTGCTTAAAATAATGGCCTGCGCTTTTGTCATTAGCCCCTTAAATGCTTTGCCATAATCCACTAATTTTAATATTTTTTTGTCCAGTACTTTTGTTCTTATATCCTCAAAAGTAGCGATATTAAAAAAAGCATCTTGAATAAGAAATCCTAACAAACCATTTGGGCTTATTATTTTTAAACACGCTCCCATAAAAAGTGAAGTTGTATCTACACTTTTATGCGTTTCGTACATTTGTGCATATTTTTCTTTGGCAGATTTATCTATTTTTTTACCCCAAGGCGGATTGGTAAAAATTAAATTAAAGCTCATATTTTTATCATAAAATGCCGACGCATTTTCTAAAAAATCACCCACAACAATATTGCTTGCCTCTACGCCAAACTCTTGACGAATACGCTCTTTGGTGATAAAAACGGCATTCTCATCAGTATCAAAACCATAAATATTTTCAACTGCAATGCCCAATCGTAAA
Organism: Flexibacter flexilis DSM 6793; assembly: GCF_900112255.1. Classification (NCBI taxonomy): domain Bacteria; kingdom Pseudomonadati; phylum Bacteroidota; class Cytophagia; order Cytophagales; family Flexibacteraceae; genus Flexibacter; species Flexibacter flexilis. The sequence goes on along the minus strand of NZ_FOLE01000007.1, from coordinate 67,655 downwards.
GCCTCCAAAATGAAATTGCCAGAGCCGCAACATGGGTCTAAAAATGTGTAATGTGGTTCGATTTTAATATTGGCCAACATATCTTTTACAATCCACGAAGGTGTATAATAAATGCCTTCCTGATTTTTGTACGATTCTGAAAGCTTTTTTTCATAGGCAATACCAATTTGCTCGCCTTCATGCTCTTGCGCCAACTTTTCAACAACATTTTGTAACAATTCATGTTGATGGCTATCCTTTAAATGCTTGTTTGCCCTTGCATTTAATTTTTCTTTCCCAGCCACGTTGCACATGAAATTTTCAAGCGATTGCTTGGTTATCAGCCCTTTGCCCGCTTGCTCCAAATAGCCTGTTTTTATCCAGTTGCGAATGGTGGCGGTAGAAACATTGGCTTTATATGCGGCTTGTTCTATGGTCAGTCCGTTACTGTGTGGCTCACCAAATATATTTGTTTGCATAAACTTGGCACATATAGTTATAGTGTAAAACAAAAGAAAGCGCAACTCACCCAAAGGCAAATTGCGCTAATGTTATAATTTTTAAAACCTCCAAACGATTACATTGTAACCAATGTACCCACTTCCTCGCCGCTTACCAAGCGCAACAAGTTGTCGGGTTTGTTCATATCGAACACGATAATCGGCAACTCATTTTCTTTGCAAAGCGTGAAAGCGGTCATGTCCATTACGTTCAAGCCTTTTTTGTACACTTCATCAAAAGAAATGTTGTTGTAGCGAATCGCCATTGGGTCTTTTTCTGGGTCGGCGTTATAAATACCGTCCACACGCGTACCTTTCAGCACTACGTCTGCCCCGATTTCGATGGCGCGAAGGCTGGCCGCTGAGTCGGTCGTAAAATACGGACTTCCCAAACCTGCCCCGAAAATCACCAAACGGCCTTTTTCAAGGTGTCGGACAGCTCTGCGGCGGATAAATGGCTCGCAAACTTCCTCGATTTTGATAGCAGACATCAGGCGCGTGAAAAGACCTTCTTTTTCCAAAGCACTTTGCAAGGCAATGGCATTCATGAGCGTAGAAAGCATGCCCATATAATCGCCTTGTGCGCGGTCTATGCCAGCTTCTACGGCATCTTCACCCCTGAAAATGTTGCCGCCACCAATGACCACCGCTACTTGTACGCCTTTCTCTGCTACTTTCTTAATTTCGCCAGCGTAGAGTTGGAGCATATCGGGGTCTATACCAAACTTTTTCTTACCCAAAAGAGCTTCGCCGCTTAGTTTGAGGAGTATGCGCTTGTATTTCATATAGTTGATAAAATGTTGTAAATAAGTCGTTTAACTTAAATAGTTGAGCAAAGATACAAATAAGCTAAAGATTTCAAAAAGCTACTTTCGGTCTTTGAAAGCAATGGCCTGTTCGAGTTGTTCGTACCATTCTGCGCCATATTTTCGGATAAGCGGTTCTTTCAAAAATTGATAGACAGGCACGCCCAAATCTTTACCCAAATGGCAGGCATCGCGGCAAATATGCCACGAATCGTAATTAACTGCCTGATAATGTTCGTATTCTTTGATGCGAATCGGGTACAAATGGCAAGAAATTGGTTTTTTGTAATCAATTTTGCCCGCTTTATGCGCCAGTTCTATGCCGCATTTGAGTACGCCTTTTTGATCGTAAAGGGCATAGGCACACTCACGGCCACCGATGGTTGGCGTAGAAAAATCGCCTTCTTGGTCTATGACCCAAGTACCTTGTTTTTCGATGGCTTCGCGGCCTTTGGCCGTCAGGAATGGCGCAACCGTGTCATAAATATCTTCCAAAATTTGGCGTTCTTCGGCCAGCAATGGCGCACCCGCATCACCTTCTATGCAACAAGCACCTTTACATTTTTCGATGTTGCACACAAAAAATTTTTCGGCAATATCATCGCTCACGATGGTATTTTCTATCACTATCATCTCTACCGATTGATTATTCTAAAATTGTGGAGCAAAGGTAGCCAAAAAATACGGATTCGGTGGTTGCTATCATTTTTGCCTCACTTAAATTCTATTATTACTACATTATTTTTTTATGATATTGTCAAATACGGCAAGCATATTTTAAAATTTCATTTATTTGCGAAATATTTACTCAAATTTTTTTAAACTAAAACAAATCTATGGACGTATTATTCTCGTCGGCGGGGCTTATCAGTCTGCTTACCCTAACGCTTATGGAAATCGTGTTGGGCATCGACAACATTATTTTTATTTCTATTGTAGCCTCCGAACTTCCTGAAAATCAGCAAACAAAAGCAACACGTATTGGGATGCTTATTGCCTTAGTGGTGCGCGTAGGTTTGCTTTTTGGTATTACGTGGATTATTGGCCTGACCGAACCAGTCTTTACACTGATGGAACATGGTTTTAGCGGTCGCGACATTATCTTGTTGGCTGGTGGTTTGTTTTTGATAGCCAAAACAACTTCGGAAATTCATGAAAAATTAGAAGGCGAGGAAGAAGATACTTCTGATAAGCCTAAAACATCAGATGCGTTGGCGAAAGTTATTTTCCAAATAGTGCTGATTGATATTGTTTTTTCTTTTGATTCAATTCTGACGGCGGTAGGCCTTGTACCACCCGAACAAATTATCATTATGATTATGGCCGTTGTATTGTCTATGGTTGTGATGATGTTGTTTGCTAAAAACGTCAGTGATTTTGTAAACAAACACCCTTCTATCAAAATGTTGGCACTCTCATTTTTGATTATGATAGGCTTCTTGTTGGTGATCGACAGCTTCGGAATCCACGTAGAAAAAGGTTATGTTTATGTAGCCATGGCCTTCAGTTTGATAGTTGAATTGTTGAATATGCAAGTGCGCAAACGCTCCAAACGCCCTGTGCAATTGCGCAATTCTAAGATAAAAAAAGGATTTGATGCTTAATTCAGCAATCTTTAATATTTAATAAAAGCCTCTTAATGAGGCTTTTATTTTTTTTATTAAGGGACTAATCAATAATTTGTTTGATAATTTTGAAGTAAATGTATTTCTTTGCGGCTGTGTTCTAAACTAAAATTTTTACTAAAATGTCGGAAATTGCACAAAAAGTTAAAAGTATCATCATCGAAAAATTGGGTGTTGAAGAGTCAGAAGTAGTAGAAACAGCAAGTTTCACTAACGATCTTGGCGCAGACTCTCTTGATACTGTAGAGCTTATCATGGAATTCGAAAAAGAATTTAACGTTTCTATTCCTGATGACCAAGCTGAAAACATTGCTACTGTAGGTCAAGCTATTGCCTACTTGGAAGCAAACGCAAAATAAGCCTATCACTTCCCTTACAAATTCTTTTATGAATTTAAAACGAGTTGTAGTAACAGGACTTGGCGCACTTACTCCGTTGGGCAATACCGTTCCTGATTTTTGGAACGGTTTGATAAACGGAGTGAGTGGAGCTGCGCCCATTACAAGGTTTGATGCCAGCAAGTTCAAAACTAAATTTGCTTGTGAGCTAAAAAACTTTGATCCTACCGACTATTTAGACAAAAAAGAGGCGCGTAAGATAGACCCTTTCACCCAATACGCATTGGTCGCAGCTGACCAAGCCGTAGCGGATTCGGGTTTGCTTACCGATAAAGTGAATCCAGACCGCATTGGCGTTATCTGGGGTTCGGGTATTGGTGGACTTCAAACTTTTCAGGAAGAAGTTGTCAACTATGCCAAAGGAGATGGTACGCCACGCTTCAACCCGTTCTTTATTCCTAAAATGATTGTTGATATAGCCGCAGGACATATTTCTATTAAGTATGGTTTCCGTGGTCCTAACTTTGTTACGGTATCGGCGTGTGCTTCAGCGACTAACGCTTTGGTAGATGCCTTTAACTATATCCGCTTAGGCAAAGCCGACGCTATTTTGTCGGGTGGTTCGGAAGCGGCTGTAACAGAAGCTGGTATTGGCGGGTTCAATGCAATGAAAGCCCTTTCAGAACGCAACGACTCCCCTTCCACTGCCTCTCGTCCGTTCGACAAAGACCGTGATGGTTTCGTGTTAGGCGAGGGTGCTGGAGCTATCGTATTGGAAGAATACGAACACGCAAAAGCGCGTGGCGCGAAAATTTATGCCGAAATGATTGGTGGAGGTATGTCGGCTGATGCTCACCACATCACCGCCCCACATCCCGAAGGTTTGGGTGCACTCAACGTAATGAGAAATGCCTTAGCTGATGCACAAATTAGCCCAAGCGAAGTAGATTACATCAATGTACACGGTACATCTACCCCGCTCGGCGACGTTAGCGAAGTGAAAGCGATTCAAAGCGTTTTTGGCGAGCAAGCCTATAAACTCAATATCAGTTCTACCAAATCCATGACTGGCCACTTACTTGGTGCTGCTGGTGCTATTGAAGGTATCGCGTCGATTTTGGCTCTTAAAAACCAAATTGTACCACCTACCATCAATCACTTCACCGACGATGAAGGCTTTGATGCTGCCCTAAACTTTACGTTTAACAAAGCACAACAACGTACTATCAATGTAGCGTTGAGCAACACATTCGGATTCGGTGGGCATAATTGTTCTATCATTTTCCGCAAATTTGAAGAATAGTGCCTTCAGTTCTTAAAAAAATAGCAAGCCTTTTTCGCTTTTATAATGAAAAAGATAAAAGGCTTGCTATTGCCATTTTACAGATTACGGGTCGCAGACCCCTGAATCTCAAGCTATACAAATTGGCCATTCGGCACGCCTCCGCCGCTGAGGTTTCGGGTTCGGGCAAAAATGGCAACGAACGACTCGAATACTTGGGCGACGCTATTTTGGGTGCTATCGTGGCCGAATACCTCTTCAAAAAATTTCCTTACAAAGACGAAGGTTTCCTTACGGAAATTCGCTCCAGAATCGTAAATCGGGAGTCGCTCAACGACTTAGCCCGCAAAATCGGTATAGGCGAACTCATCGAATTTGATGCCAAACGCCGCGTACATTACTCGCATAAGTCTATGTATGGCGATGCCATGGAAGCATTTGTAGGAGCATATTATTTGGATAGAGGTTTTTATGAATGTAAATCATTTGTGCTCAATAGGTTGATAGCCAATCATTTTGACTTAGAACAAATCGTTCAGTCAGAACTTAACCACAAGAGCCGACTTATCGAATGGGCGCAACGCGAAAACAAACAAGTGCGCTTTGAGGTCATAGCCGAACAAGGAAGCAATCATCACAAAGAATTTATTATACAGATTTTGATAGACGGCGAGCCAGCCATGACAGGCAACGGTTTTAGCAAGAAAAAAGCCGAACAAGCCGCAGCCGCCAAGCTATTGGAACAAATCCGAACAGCGGCAGCAGCAGCTGCGCAACAACAAAACAACAATTTGGCTGAGAATAAATAGCCCATAAAAAAAGGCCTTGCAACTTCAAACTTGCAAGGCCTTTTTTGTTTTATTGTTCGCTGTTGTCCAGTAGATTTCCTTTCGGGATAAAGAGCCTAAAAAACGGCAAAATCAACGAAAAGGCCATTATCCAAACCACATTGAAAAGCCAATACCTTTCAAAAGTAACTAAGTAGTTGGCGTGGTTTTTTTCTCCAAAATAAATACAAACCGTTATCAACAAAGTATTGAGTACGCATGCCGAAAAATAAACCCAGCTTTGCAAAATCGTGTTTAGGTCTTTGCGGTTGTCGCGATTGGCTAACCAAAAATCTTTTTTGGGGATAAAAAGAAACGCTTTGGGCAAGGCAATCACCAAGTTGGCTACTGCCACAAAGAGCAGATTAAACAACAAAAAGATGGCAACTGCTCCATAAAAGTAAGCATTACGGCTTACTGCAAATTGATTAAGTTCGTCAAAGCCCAGCCAAAGTTTTTCGGCGGCATTGCCGTAAGAGGTAAACAAGGCAAACAAAAAGCCCACACAAGAGATTACCCAGAATATTTTTGAAACAACTCTCATTGAAAAAGAAGTATAATACAACAATTATTTTTTACACTCGAAAAAGCCTGCAAGTATAACGCACAAAAGCGGATAATCAGAAAATACAACTCATTGTTTTTGAATTTTTGTTGTATAACAGCCAAAAATATTAGTGTGTAATAAAAAGCAATAATTGTTCATTATTATGAATAATTTGTTGTTGAAATGCAAATCCAATTTTTTCTAAAAGCCTGATACATTGCGTGTTGTCGGGGAGTGTAATGGCTGCAATAGTTTCTAATCCTAAGCTCTGTTGAGCATAGGCGAGCATTGTACGGGCTGATTCCGTACCATATCCGCAGCCTTCGTGTTCGGGAAGAAAAGCAAAACCAATATCCGTATGGGGCAATGTTTCGCGCTTAATCAGGCCACACATTCCCACAGGTACTTGATCTTCATGGCGTTCTACCAAGTAAAATCCATAACCCTGCTCCTGATAGTTGCGCCGCAACATTTGGATATAGACTTGGGCTTGGGCTTCATTTTGAATATTTCTTTGGCCTATATTTTTTATCCATGTAGGGCTATTCAACAGATTGATTACAAATTTGGTATCGGACTCAAGAAATTCACGAATATTTAGCCGTTTTGTTCTTAGATTAAACATATCTCAAAAAGTATTTGATACAAAGTAGCGATTATTATAATATCTTCACGTTAGGGAACTTTGTTTTATTACAACATAACACTTAAATATATTTTAATTCCCATCTTATCTATCAAACAGAAACACCAGCACCCCAAATTACTACAGACTAATGAAAGTTTACAAAACACTCTCCAATATTAAGTATTTAAAAGATAGTTATACACTTAAAGTATTGTCTATCACATTTGTAGGGATTCATGTTCCGCTAATCGGCATCATCGTATATACGTCTTTCGGAACGCATACGCTCTCCACGTGGTCTATTATTTTACTCACGTTGCTTTTTACGCTTGTGGCAACGGGCATTGCTTTGCTTATTCTCAAAAAATTGTTGCTGCCTGTCCATTTGGCCAATAAAGCCTTAGCCGACTATATCGCAAACCGAACGATACCGAATTTGCCAACAGAATATACGGACGAAATCGGTGTTTTAATGAAAAACATTCAGCACACTACCTTAAAAATAGAAAACCTACTTACAGAAAAGAAAGACTTTATTTATTTGCTTACCCACGATTTACGTAACTACATAGCAGGCGCACAATCTATGGCGCAACTCATTATTGCCGAAAAACCCAAAGAACCGATTTTGGAATATGCACAACACATCAAAACTGTAACATTGCAACAGCAAAAATTCATTAACCTCATTATCACGCAAATGAAATTGGGAAATGGATTGGATGCGCCCATGCTTCCTACTGAGCTTATCGGTATCAGTTCCGTTATCGAAGAGGCTTGCAATAACCTCAAAATCAATATCGAGAAGAAAAATATTAAAATAACCGTAACGCAAGAAGACAAACTGCTGGTGGTTGTGTTTGAAAAAGATTTGTTGGCGCATATTTTGGTTAATTTGCTGCAAAACGCCATCAAATTTTCGCAACCAGATACTGAAATAAATATTGTGGCCAAAGCCGCCAATAACCATATTTATATCTCGGTCATAGACAAAGGCATCGGGTTTGATGAGGCTCTAAGCAAGCAATTATTCGGGCAATTCAAGGCCTCGCGCGTGGGTACGGCAGGCGAACCATCGTTGGGAATGGGTTTGTATTTGTGTAAAAATATAGTGGAAAGAAACGGCGGAACGATTACGGCACAAAGCGCAGGCAAAGACAAAGGCTCAACCTTTACCATTGTATTGCCACAAACCGAACTTCCAAAATGACAGAATTTGAATATCTTAACGAACAATATGTCTTTTATTTGGCGGCAGTCTTTTGCAAAACTGCCAAGTTGTCATAGTTTCATTTTTACTCAATACGCTCATAACACACTACAAATCAGTGTGTTATTTTTTTTGCTTAAAAATTTATCCACACTTGGCACAAGGCTTGTAAAGGTAGTTTCAGACAACAAAATATGTTGCAGACTTTTGAACATAATCATTAACAAATCATAAATATTAAAATGGGAAAAATTATAGGCATTGACCTCGGAACCACTAACTCTTGTGTGGCTGTAATGGAAGGCAACGAACCAGTTGTAATACCTAACAGCGAAGGTCGCAGAACTACTCCTTCGATTGTTGCTTTTTTAGACAACGGAAATGGCGAACGTAAGGTAGGTGATTCCGCTAAACGTCAGGCTATTACCAACCCTACGAACACTATCCAGTCTATTAAACGTTTTATGGGGCGTCGTTATTCGGAAGTAGCTAACGAGGCACAACACGTAGCTTACAAAGTAGAACAAGGTGCTAATGACACGCCTCGCGTGCGCATCGGCGACCGCCACTACACACCACAAGAACTTTCGGCAATGGTACTTCAAAAAATGAAATCAACTGCCGAAGATTATTTGGGAACTACTGTAACAGAAGCTGTTATCACAGTGCCTGCGTATTTTAACGACGCACAACGCCAAGCCACCAAAGAAGCGGGTCAAATCGCAGGCTTGGACGTGAAACGTATCATTAACGAACCTACCGCAGCCGCTTTGGCTTACGGCCTTGACAAGAAAGACAGCGACATGAAAATCGCGGTATTCGATTTGGGCGGTGGTACTTTCGATATTTCTATCCTTGAACTCGGCGACGGTGTATTTGAAGTAAAATCTACTGACGGCGATACGCACTTGGGCGGCGATGACTTCGACCAAAAAATCATTAACTGGTTGGCCGAAGAATTTAAAACAGAGCAAGGCGGCTCAATGGATTTGCGCAAAGACCCAATGGCTTTGCAACGCTTGAAAGAAGCAGCCGAAAAAGCGAAGATCGAACTTTCAAGTTCTTCTGAAACAGAAATTAACTTGCCATACATCACGGTAGTGGACAACGTGCCACGCCACTTGGTTCGCAAACTGACTCGCGCCAAATTCGAGCAATTGTGCGACGATTTGATTCAACGCAGCCTTGAGCCTTGCCGCCGCGCGGTGAAAAACTCAGGTTTGAACGTTTCGCAAATTGACGAAGTAATCTTGGTGGGTGGTTCTACACGTATTCCGCGCATTCAGGAAGAAGTAGAAAAATTCTTTGGTAAAAAACCTTCTAAAGGCGTAAATCCTGACGAAGTAGTTGCCATCGGTGCAGCCATTCAAGGCGGTGTATTGACAGGTGAAGTGAAAGACGTGTTGCTTTTGGACGTAACGCCGCTTTCCTTGGGTATCGAAACAATGGGTGGTGTAATGACGCGCCTCATCGAATCGAACACGACTATTCCGACCAAAAAATCGCAAGTGTTCTCGACGGCAGCCGACAGCCAACCGTCCGTAGAAATCCACGTGTTGCAAGGCGAACGCCCAATGGCTAACCAAAACCGTACGATCGGACGTTTCCACTTGGACGGCATTCCTGCTGCGCCACGCGGTGTGCCTCAAATCGAAGTAACTTTTGACATCGACGCGAACGGTATCCTGAACGTTTCGGCCAAAGACAAAGGCACGAACAAAGAGCAAAAAATCCGTATTGAAGCGTCAAGCGGTTTGAGCGATGCCGAAATTGAACGTATGCGCAACGAAGCGAAAGCAAACGAAGCGACAGACCGTGCCGAAAAAGAAAAAGTTGAGAAGTTAAATGCTGCTGATTCAATGATTTTCACGACAGAAAAACAATTGAAAGAATACGGCGATAAACTTTCGGCTGGCAACAAATCGGCTATCGAAAACGCAGTAGCTACGCTTAAAACAGCACATCAGGCGCAAGACGTGGCAGGTATTGACACGGCTTTGGAAGCCCTTAACGCTGCTTGGCAAGCTGCTTCCCAAGAAATGTACAATGCGGGTGGTGCTGACGCAGGTGCAGGTGCACAAGCGGGCGGTGCACAGCAAAACGCCGATTCGGACGTTACGGACGTAAACTACGAAGAAGTAAAATAATTTTGACTGCACCGAAACTAACTTACTGTTTTTGTGGTTATTACAGAAGTTTAAGTTTAGTGAAGTGTGTGTAATATGTTTAAAAAGTCTCGTGCGTGTTTTTGCGTGCGAGACTTTTTTTGTTTGTTCGGGCTGAAATTGAATATTTGCTTTGTTATCAAAAAATCTTTTCTTCCAAAAACATGAACAAACGTTTTGCCTTTATAGATATGGGAACAAATACGTTCCATTTGCTAATCGTGGAGTTGTACGAGCGTGCGCACAAACCGTCATTCAAAATTTTATACAAAGAAAAAGTTGGGGTAAAAATCGGGGCAGAAGGCGGCATCAATGCGGGTTACATCAGCGAAGCGGCCATACAACGCGCCTTGCAAACGCTTCAACATTTTGCCCAAATTATAGCTCAGTGGCAGGTTTCGGAGGAAAACGTCATGGCGTTGGGAACAAGTGCCGTTAGGAATGCCAAAAATCAAGCGGTTTTTATTGAAAAAATAAAACAAGAAACGGGCATTTTGGTAACGGTAATTTCGGGCGATACGGAAGCGGCCATGATTTACGAAGGCGTGCGGTTGGCTGTGCCTCTTGACCAGCAACCGAGTTTGCTCATTGACATTGGCGGCGGAAGTGTTGAGTTTATTTTGGGAAATGAAAAAGAAATGTTTTGGCGACGTAGTTTTGAGATTGGCGGCCAACGCCTCATGGATTTGTTTATGACTTCCGACCCGATTAGTGCGGAAAATGTAGCTGATTTGCGGGCTTATTTATCCAAGATTTTAGAGCCGCTCTCGCAAGCGGTAGCCATTTATAAACCTACGCAGCTGGTTGGGGTTTCGGGGTCTTTTGACACGCTGGCCGAAATCTATCAGCATAGGCAACAGGATATATTGGAAAGCTACGATGTTGAAAACGAACCATTTTATGAGCTTCCCAAAGTATTTGTGCTAAATATTTTACAAGAAATAATCAAACTAAATCACTCGGAACGGTTGGCGATGCGTGGTATGATACCGCTTCGCGCCGATATGATAGTAGTGGCGGCTGTTTTAATAAACTATATTTTGCAAACAACAGATTATCAAAAAATTATAGTTTCGACTTATTCGCTGAAGGAAGGTTTGCTGAGCAAGTATTTGTCGTAAATTATTCAAGTACAAATAAGTAGATTTATATGAGATTTTATCCAACCAAATATAAATTTTATGCATTTATGTATGGGGATTTGCGAAAGCAAAAACATACTTTTACCTTTGGAAGTTAGTGTTTGTTTCTACCACTAACTCATAAACTCAATTATTTATCTTAAAATCAATATCTTATGACGAACAATTTCAAAAAGTCATGGGTAGCAGCGGCACTAGTAGTAGGCACGAGTTTCGGCTCGTTGCAAGCGCAAGTGTTACGCAAAGTTTCAGCCAACAAAGGAGAAGCAAAAGCAACCCAAGGACGCGAAATGCAAATTAATCGCAGTGGTGCAGTCAGTACGTTGAAAGGAAAAGGCAAAGTTGTGAAGGCAACTAGCTTAGTAAATAGTATTGCAGGCTCTGCCGTAAAGAAAACCAATGACTTTAAAAAGTTCAATTATAGTGGTAATGCTAATGCTAATGCTCAAACAATGGCAGCCACTTGTATTGATATGGCAACAAGTAGCTATGCTAATGGCTTTGAAACAGTAGCTGATACCATTGGTTTGCGTATTGTTGATGCGAATGCCGACAATACCAAATGGATCTTTGCTTCTTCTGCTACATTGGCACACTCAGGTACAGGATTTATGATTTATCAATATAGCACTACCTCCGCTGCCAATGACTGGTTTACGGTACGTTGTGTTTCATTGCAAGCAGGCCAATCTTATAAACTTTCATTTTATTACAGAGTAGGCGAAGCTGCTTATCCAGAAAATTTAAAAGTGGCAGTAGGTACGTCAGCAACCCCAGCTGCGATGACCACTACGCTTCTTAATTTACCAGGTATTACCAATGAAACCTATCAGCAGGCTGAAGCAACCTTCACCCCAACAACTGCGGGCAACTATTATTTTGGTTTTCAAGCTTATAGTGCAGCAGATATGTATAGACTCATTGTAGATGATATTAGTATAACTAAAGTTGCTAGCAATGACCTTGCTGTTACGAATATCAAATACCCTGATTCTCAATGCGGTATGGGTGCTGGTGACGTTACAGTATTTGTAAAAAACAATGGTTCTGCTGCAGTAACTACAGCTGATTTGTCGTTGGCTATAAATACGGCGACGCAAGTGGGTACAATAAGTAACTTGGCTGCAGGAGCTACTGATTCTGTAACATTTAGTGTAGATTTCTCAATACCTGGTGATTATGTAATGCAAGCAACAGCTATTTTAGCGGGTGATGCAGATGCTTCTAACGATACTTCTGCTACGGTAGGCGTATCTCACTTAGAGCCTGTTAATCTTTCTACGGGAGCATATACTAACAGTTTTGAGACAGATGAGGATTACTTAGGCATGACTCGTCTGGATGAAAATAACGATGGTGTGTCTTGGTACGCCTCTACTCTGCTTCCACACACTGGCAGCACTTGTCTAGCTTACCTGTACAATGACAACGGTACTACTGCTGCAAACGACTGGCTTGTAACAAAATGTTTGAATTTTGAAGCTGGTAAATCATATAAACTTTCATTCTGGTATCGTAATTCTGATTCTACTTATGCTCCAGAAAAAATGTTGGTAGCTTACGGTAATGCACCGACAGCTGCCGCCTTGACAAATGTATTGGTTGATTTACCTAATATCATCAATCATAAGGCTTATCAGCAAGCAGAAGTTACATTCACTCCAACAGTATCTGGCACTTATTACATTGGCTTTAAAGCTTATACGGATGCCAATAAATGGAGACTTTACTTGGATGATGTAGAATTGAAAGAACTTTCTGGTTCTGACGTTGGTGCAGTAGCATTAGTTGCTCCAAAAAGTTGCTCTGGCTCAGGACAAGTAGTAGCAGTAGCGGTGAAAAATTATGGCTTAGATGCTACAAACATTCCTGTAACAGTAGAATTTACGGGTGCGACAACAACTTCAATCTCTGACGTATTGCCTTCATTGGCTGCTGGTGCAACAGATACGCTTTACTTCTCTACTACTGTAGATTTGACAACAGAAGGTACTGTTTTTGTAAAAGCATACACTGTAGTTGCAGGTGATACAGACCCAAGCAATGATGCCAAGTATGATACATTAAATGTTGTTTTCCCTACTGCGATTCCTTATTCTGAAAACTATAATGCGATCACTGCTGGTGAATTGCCTACTGGTTGGACATCAGGAGACGAAGAGTTTTATACAGAGGCTGGTCGTGGTGTAGGTAATACGAACGTATTGTACTTGAACTTATATTCTAACGCAAGTTCGGCAACAACACATGGCGAGCTATATTCCCCTGCTTTCTCTGGTTTCACAGGTACTCAATATATTAGCTTCTTCTATAAGTTGATTAACTACAGTGGTGGTGCTCCTTATTCCTTAGCCGCAGGAGATAGCCTTCAAATTGAATACTCTACTGACTGTGGTGCTACTTTCACACGTTTGACAAGTATCAATGCCTCGACCTTCACTTCAAGTGCTGCTTATAAAGTAATGCGATTCCCATTGGCTGCTCTTGGCACTGTGGATAACGTGAAGTTCCGTTTTGTTGGTACATACGGCGGTAACGGTGATTACATTCACTTGATTGATAACCTTGAAATCGGTGATGTGCCAAACAATGACCTTGCTGTAATCAACTTAACAAGCAATGCGAAATATACTATCACGCCAAAAGCACATGTTCCTGCAGCTGGTTTCACATTCAATAGCACTGTATTGAACAGTGGTATGAACGCAACAACTAACGTGGTATCAAAAATCAAGGTAACACCTGGTACTTATGCAGACAGTACGTCTTTTGCTACATTGGCAAGCACAGCTTCTTCGGCATTTACTCCTGCAGCAGCATTTACCCCAACAGAATCTGGTGAATATGTAGTAACCGCAAGTGCTTACGCTTCAGAAGCAGAAACCAATACAAGCAACAACAGTATTACATTGCCTTTGGCTATTAGTGACTCTACTATGGCAAAAGATCATAATGCAGCTGTTGGTGGTTTGGGTATCGGATCTGGTACTGCTGATGGTATTTTCCAAAAATACGAATTGAAATACGGTGCTGGCCTACAAGATACGCTTACTTCTGTAACGTTCTGGATTGGAGATATTCAAACTCCAACTACTGTAAAAGCGATGGTTTATAGAGCGACTAGTACAGGTGGTCTTAACGCGAACACTGCTGCACTTGATAGTACTGCGGCTCTTACCATTCCTGTGGAAGAAGCAAATCAATTCCATACCATTAGTTTCAAAAAAGCAAATGGCTTAGGTACTATCCTTACTGCTACAACAGCAAATAACTCAAGATACTTTGTTGGTTTGCGTGAAAAAGCTAACAATATGCGCTTAGGTTTCGAAGTCCCTACAAGTTATACTGTTAACGATGTGCTAATTCGTTTAAATGGAGCTTGGACTGATCCTTCTAGCCCTAACTTGCTTGGTGCAGGTGTTACTTTCTACATCCGCCCTAACTTCGGTAAATACACTCCTGTGGTTGGTGTAGCTAAAGTAAATAACAGCCTTAATGTTGCGGCTTATCCAAACCCAACTACAGGTCTTCTTAACTTAGCATTCGACCGCAACGAAATCCAACCAACTGCCGTTAAAGTAGTAAACGTGTTGGGTGCAACTGTGGCCGAAATCACTAACGCTTCTGAGTTAGCTGGCGAAAAAGTAACGCTTAACCTTGCTGGACAATCGGCAGGTACTTACTTCGTACACATCGCTACACAAGACAATGTGGTTATCCGCAAAGTTGTTCTTAATCGCTAGTTTTTAGCTGATATAAGTTGATCATACAAAGGCCGCTCCCAAAAGGGGCGGTCTTTTTTTATTTGTACAAAAAATAAATTTAACTACGTGATTTTCTTTACTTTTTAAAAAATTAAAAGCTATATTTGCAGCCCCGTTGAGAAACGGATTCAATACAATTTATATGTTTAACTAAATACATAAGCAGCCCTCGCCGACTGCTCATGTGTAAATCAGGCGAAATAACTTTTATGAAAAACGCTCCAGAAGCATTTGACTGGGATAAAGTAAGCACCAAAGGGTTTGGTTCAGGTTATTCCCAAGAAGAAATTGACAAACTCTCTGCTATGTACGAAGGTACATTGCATGAAATTGCCGAAAAAGAAGTAGTACAAGGTACTGTTGTCGGCATCACTGACAAAGACGTAATCCTTAACATCGGTTTCAAATCTGACGGTCTTGTGCCTTTGGCTGAGTTCCGCGATTTGGAAGACCTTAAAGTAGGTGATGTTGTTGATGTATATATCGAAGACCAAGAAGACGCTAACGGCCAATTGATTCTTTCTCGCCGTAAAGCTCGCGTTGTAAAAGCTTGGGAAAATATCCAAAAAGCCCTTGACAACGATACTATCATTGAAGGTGTTGTGAAAAGACGTACAAAAGGCGGTCTTATCGTGGACATTTTTGGTGTGGAAGCATTCTTGCCAGGTTCTCAAATTGACGTAAAACCAATCCGTGATTTCGATATCTACGTTGGTAAGAAAATGGAAGTGAAAGTGGTGAAAATCAACTACACTAACGACAACGTAGTAGTTTCGCACAAAGTTCTTATCGAAAAAGACCTTGAAGCTCAAAAAGTTGAGATCCTTAACAACCTTGAAAAAGGACAAGTACTTGAAGGCGTTATCAAGAACATGACTAACTTCGGTGTGTTCATTGACCTTGGTGGCGTAGATGGCTTGTTGCATATCACAGACATCTCTTGGGGTCGTATCAGCCACCCAGAAGAGGTGTTGAAATTAGACCAAAAAGTGAACGTTGTTGTGTTGGATTTCGACGAAGACAAAAAACGTATCTCTTTGGGCATGAAACAACTTACTCAACATCCTTGGGCTTCTTTGGGTGAAGACATTCAAGTTGGTTCACGCGTGAAAGGTCGTATCGTAAACGTAGCAGACTACGGCGCATTCTTGGAAGTTATGCCAGGCGTTGAAGGTCTTATCCACGTTTCTGAAATGTCTTGGTCTCAACACCTACGCAACCCACAAGAATTTATCAAAGTGGGCGACGAGTTGGAAGCTGTTGTGCTTACTCTTGACCGCGAAGAACGCAAAATGTCTTTGGGTATCAAACAATTGACTGAAGATCCTTGGACTAAACAAGATGTATTGACTAAATACGCTGTGGGTACTAAACACAACGGTTTGGTTCGTAACCTTACTAACTTCGGTTTGTTCATCGAACTTGAAGAAGGTATTGATGGTCTTGTTCACGTGTCTGACCTTTCTTGGACTCGCAAAATCAAACATCCTTCAGAATTCGTGAAAGTGGGCGACCGCTTAGACGTAGTTGTGTTGGAACTTGATGCTGAAAACCGTCGTTTGGCTCTTGGCCACAAACAACTTGAAGAAAATCCTTGGGATACATTCGAGACAATCTTCACACAAGGTTCAGTTCACAAAGGTACTATCGTTGCTAAAAACGATAAAGGTGCTAACGTAGAACTTCAATACGGCATCGAAGGCTTTGCTTCTGCTAAAAACTTAGTGAAAGAAGATGGCTCTAATGCTGAAGTTGGTGAATCTTTGGACTTCAAAGTAAACGAGTTCTCTAAAGACGACAAACGCATTATCCTTTCTCATACAGCTACTTTCAGTGGCGAGACAGCAGAAAAGAAAAAACCTGCTCCTAAGAAGAAAGATGCTCCAGCAGAATCAGCAGACAACAAAACAAGCAATGAACCTGCAAGTTCATCTCTTGGCGACAACTCTGCTTTGGCTGCCCTAAAAGAGCAAATGCAAGAAAACCAAAAGAAAGCCGAGTAATCCGCAGCCCTTTTGTTTAGCATAAACATAAAAACCGCCTTTGTGCCACACGGTGCAAAGGCGGTTTTGTTTTGTGGAGGTAGCATTTTCAGGGAAAAATTTACACCTATAAAATTTATATACCCAACGGTTACGACTACAAAGCTATCAAGCCTAAAGGCTTTTGATTCTATTTAAAAAAATCCGTTCGGATTGAAATATAGGTAGTTCAAAGTTATTTAGAGTTAAATCTAACACCGTAGGTGTGGTATATTAAAATACAAAACAAGTAAATTTATTAAAAGACTAATAATCAATTATTTGCGTTTACTGATAGTATCAAATGATACTATCAAAAGTAAGCAATTTGGGCAACAAAAAACCTCTGTCCGCCCAAAAGCCAACAGAGGTTTTTATATTTTTATCAAAAAAACAGATTAAGACTCCATTGCCGCCAACGTCAAACTTGGAGCTGGTGCAGTTTCGTAATAACCGTTTTTCAATTTTTCTGAAATCGCTTCAAAAGTCGCAATCGTGCGTTCTACGTCTTCGAGCGTATGCGATGCCGTCGGAATCAAACGCAAAATAATCAAACCGCGAGGGATTACTGGATACACCACGATAGAACAGAACAAGCTGTAATTTTCGCGCAAGTCAAGAACAACTTTAGTTGCGTAAGTCTCGTCGCCATTAATGATTACAGGCGTAACAGGAGAATTAGTGTGGCCAATGTTAAAACCTTTTGCACGCAAGCCGCTTTGCAAAGCATTGACGATTTTCCAAAGGTCGGCACGCAACTCAGGACGAGTACGAATAAGTTCCAAACGCTTCAAAGCACCAATTACTAACGGCATTGGCAACGATTTCGCATAAATTTGCGAACGTGTATTGTAGCGCAAGAAGTTAATCACATATTTGTCGCCAGACACAAACGCGCCGATGCTTGCCATAGATTTAGCAAACGTAGAGAAATAAAGGTCGATACCGTCTTGGCAGCCTTGCTCTTCGCCCGTACCTGCACCCGTTTCGCCCATTGTGCCGAAACCGTGCGCATCGTCCACCAACAAACGGAACTGATATTTTTCTTTCAATGCCACTACATCTTTCAAACGGCCTTGGTTGCCCGACATACCGAACACGCCTTCAGTGATTACCAATACACCACCGCCATTTTCTTCGGCCAACTTCTCGGCGCGAGCCAATTGTTTTTCCAAGCCAGCAATATCGTTGTGTGGGTAAACAATGCGTTTGCCTTGGTGCATACGCAAACCGTCGATGATACTTGCGTGTGCTTCAGCATCATAAACTACTACGTCGCGGCGCGAAAGAATCGCATCAATTACCGACATAACACCTTGATAACCAAAGTTAAGGAGCATTGTATCTTCTTTTTGCACAAAATCAGAAAGCTCTTTTTCGAGTTGCTCGTGATACACCGAGTTGCCCGACATCATACGCGCACCCATCGGCAACGCCAAACCAAATTCCGCAGACGCGTCCGCATCAGCTTTGCGTACTTCTGGGTGGTTGGCCAAGCCCAAATAATTGTTCAAACTCCAGTTAAGTACAGGCTTGCCTCTAAAGTTCATGTGCGGGCCGATAGGGCCTTCCAAACGAGGAAACATATAATAACCATAAGCATAATCGCTATGCTTTCCCAAAGGGCCTTTATCCTGAATTAGTTTTTCAAATAAATCCACGGTGCTATTTTCAGTTTATATTTTGAGTAAAGTACAATAAATATCGTGAGTAAAACGGCCTACGCCAGTGTGTTTTGGTGTATTCTGCAAAAATACATCTTTTTGGATAAAGCATAACACCACCAAAGAATATTTCGTGCAAATATCTTATCCTATAACAATGATTCTATATATTTTGCCAGTTTTTCCAAATACAACGCGTCTGTTTCGTCAAAATCGTTGAGGCTGTCGCTGTCCACGTCCAAAACCATCGCCACCGAGCCATTTTTATCAAATACAGGCACTACAATTTCGGATTTGGATTCGCTGCTGCACGCAATATGGCCTTCAAACTTTTCCACATCGGGCACGACTATCGTCTGGCGGCGCGTGTAACAAGCTCCGCACACACCTTTACTAAACGGAATACGCGTACACGCAATTGTGCCCTGAAACGGCGCAAGTACTAATTCTTTTCCGTCCGAGACATAAAAACCAACCCAAAAAAAGTGAAAGGTCTGGTGCAAAGCCGCTGCGATGTTCGCTAAATTGGCGATTAAATTCGGCTCGCCAGTGGTCAAAGCCTCGATTTGCGGCAACAGGGCTTCGTAACCTTCTGCCTTGCTGGCCGCCGCGTCGATTGTTAAAGATTCTGCCATAATGTTTTTTGATGTTTTGAGTAAAAAAATAGGACAAGCCGTTACGGGCTTATCCTGTTGATTATTTGCAAATTAACTGTTTTCTGGAGCTTGAGTCGCTTCATTTTCAAAAGCACTCACCGCCGACGGAATAGAGGCTTTTAGGCCTTCGTCTTCTTCCGTAATTTTTGATTGTACGGTTGGTTTCTCGTCGGCCACGTAAGGGAAAATTTCGATAATGGCCGTCAGGTTAATGTCCGTAATTTCAAACGGCACAATCATGGTCGAAAGACTTTCTTCAATGCGTTCGTGCGCTTCTTTCACGCTGTGCGCATTGACCAGCATCACGTTAGGCACTTTTTTCTCTTTGCCTGTTTTCTCGTCCACCGACACATATACTACTTTGCATTTGTACCAAGTTTCGGCATCGTCGTAATGAAAAATATCGGCCAAATTCATTTTGGAAACGCTGGCCAACATAAATTCGGGGATAGTGCTGCCCAATTCGGTATAAAGACGAGCTTCGGCTTCCGTGAAAGAAAGCGCGTCCACCAAATATTGTTCACTTTTCATTAATTGTTTGCCATTCTCTTGCTGAATAGCATATTTGACTTTGCAAGAAAACCAAAGAGCCATATTGTATTTTTTATGAAAGTTGGGATAATAAAAATCCTACTACGGATTGGGCGTTAGCAGTCTTTTTGAATAACACCAAATCACGTTTTGGGGTTTCAAACTACGCGAAAAAGGCGCAGATATGCAAAATAGGATTAGATTAACAAAACATATACACAATGTTAAGAAAGTGTATATGAAAGCCTGATTTATAGGGAGTTTGTGTTATGATTTTGTTGATTTACCTAAAATCATATTGCTTTGTAATATTTTATTAGTACCTTTGTGCTAAGAAAAAGGTATGGAAAAATAATATTCTAAAATTTTTAATAAAACCTTTTTTTCTACGTCAAATAAGGAGTTTCACAATAAAAAGGTTTGCTTTATGGCGCAGGATGCAAAACAAGAAAAAGTAAAATATTCGGAAGAAGAGCTAAAAGAATTTGAAGCTCTAATTAGCGAAAAACTCGAAACAGCTCGCAAGGAGTTGGCCTTTATCAAAGAAACACTTTCGCGCCGCAACGACTCTGGAACGGAAAACACTGCCAGCAGCCTCAAAGTTTTGGAAGATGGTGCAGACACCGCCGAAAAAGAACATTTGGGAGCTTTGGCCGCCAGACTTCAAAAGTTCACCAACCAATTGGAGTTCGCTGCGATTCGCATTAAAAATGGTTCTTATGGCATTTGCGTGGACACAGGCAAGTTAATCCCAAAAGAAAGATTACGCGCCGTACCACACACGCAACATTCGATTGAGGCAAAACTCAAGAACAAGTAATTTGATTCAAAAACTTTACAACACATATCAAGCGAGTTGCAGTTTTGCGACTCGCTTTTTTTTGCTGCTGACATTTTACGCTGTTTCGGCGCATAGCTTTTCTATTGGCTCAATGGTTTGGCCTCCTCGTATCATTGTATAGCTAAGTATGGCACAATCCATGAGTTTATTGTACCTTTGTCCGATGTTCTCCCAAGAAGTATTAAAGGTTGTTTTGTGGAAAAATATACTTGATAATAAGTTAGATAAGTATCAAATGAGATCAATTTGTTAGCCAATTATGCTCATAAAACTATGGTTTGTTTTGCCAAACAATTCTTAAATATTCTTTTGGGCAGACTAAAAAAATAGTGTAGAACCTTAATTTAACAATGAAAAAACAAATACACGTTGGGTTAGTGCTCTGTTTGGCTCTGGTGTGGGGTGCTTGTTCACGAAAAGCATTTGTAGCGACACCGCCGCCGCCCCAATACGACCAACCCGTTGAGATTGTAAAAGAGATTTCGACCTTAGACATTCCCATTGAAGTACAAATGAATGTGCTGGAGCAACAAATGACGGCCAAATTGCCCAACCCATTTTATGAAGACAATTCGCTGGAAGACAACAACGGCGACAACATGATGATACGCGTAACACGCCGTGCGCCTGTGCGTATCGAAACCCGAAACGGCAATTTTATTTTCACGGTTCCCGTGCATATTTGGTCGAAAGTAGGCTGGAAAATGGAGCAGTTCGGCGTTTCGTTGAGCAAATACGAAGACGTGGATTTTGATATAGACATTAAATTTGTATCGAAAGTAACCATCGGCTCGGACTGGAAAGTAAAAACGCGTACTTCCGACAACGGTTTTGATTGGGTTTCTAAACCTGTGGTCAAAATAGGAATGTTTAGCATACCCGTTACCAGCATCGTGGAGACGATTATAGATGAGCAATTGCCTGCCGTTGCCAAACTCATAGACCAGCAAGTAACCGATAAAGTGGATTTGAAACCTTATGTGTTGGACGCTTGGAACAATCTGCAAACGCCACTTTTGGTGAATGAAGAATACGAGGCTTGGCTTAAAATTACGCCGTTGGAACTGATGATGACACCTTTTGTATCTAAAGGCAAAAACGCCAGTTTTGTGGTTGGCCTAAAGGCGCGTACCGAAACGACACTTGGCACAAAACCCACAGTTGTCCCCAATCCGACTTTGCCTGCGCTGCAACTTGCCACTACGCCCGTAGATTCCAAATTTGCGGTTGGCTTGATTGCAGAAGTGCCGTATGCGCAAGCCAAAAAAATGGCCATGAAACAAGTAGCTGGCCAAGTGTATGAGTTTCAGGAAGGAAAATACAAAATAGAAGTAACTGATTTGGAACTGTACGGGCAAGGCGATTACCTAATCGTAATGGCTGCGCTGAAAGGTAGCCTCAACGGAAAAGTATATTTGCGTGGCAAGCCCGCGTATGATGCAGCGACAAAATCGGTGGTTATCAAAGAGCTGGATTATGATTTGGACACCAAAAATCGCCTTGTGAAAACGGCGGATTGGTTGGCACACGGCAAATTCTTGAAAATGATGACACCGTATTTTACGGTTTCGTTGGCCAGCCAACTCGACGAGGCGCAAAAAATGATTCAGCAGAATTTGGCCAACAACAAATTTGACAACGGCATTAGCATCAAAGGCAAGCTCAACGATTTAAGCCCACAAAATATTTATGTTACACCAACAGCGATTCAGACCATTGTTCGAGCGCAAGGAAACATAGATGTTCTGGTAAGCAATCCATAACATTATATACACAAATGCAATTAAGTAAGAATAGGGTAATTTTTTCGAGAAATTGGTAAAAAAAATGGCCTAAAATTTGACTGCTTTGTATTTGTGTTTAACTTGTGCGCACATTTTCAATAGTAACTTAAAAATATTCCTACAATGAGCAACAGATTTCAAGAAATTAAAGACTTGGTGATGTCTTTGGAAGGTGATTTCGACAAATTCTATGACAAGAATAACCAAGCGGCAGGTACTCGTGTACGCAAAGGTATGCAAGACCTCAAAGTGCTAGCTCAATCTATCAGAGAGGAAGTGCAAAATCTTAAAAATCAAAAAGAAGAAGAATAATTCCTGCTTTTTGACCTTACCAGAAAATAGGCCGCTCGGTTGGGCGGCCTATTTTTTTGTATAAATTTGCCTGAAAGCCTTTATTTTGGAAAAATGATAACACGCGCGAATTGGAAATATTGGGTTGGGTTAGGTCTGCTGTTTGGCTTAGTGATTTGGGCTGAAATCAGTCGGCCTAAACCCATAGACTGGACAGCCACATACGGTGAAAACGACAAAATTCCGTATGGTTCAAAAATTGTGTACGATTTGTTGCCGCAATTGTTTGATAAACAGTCGATTCGTGCGAATTTTTATTCTGTTTATCAAGATTTCGAGCAAGAAAGACACGAAGGCGAAAACCGTATTTTTATTCAAAGTGAATTAGATTTGAGTGAAGTCGAATGCGATTATTTGCTCTCGCACGCAGCCGAAGGCGGCCACATTTTCATTGCCACCGAAATATTACCCCAAATTCTGGTAGATTCGTTGGGCGTGATGCCGCAATACATTTCATTGCTGAGCATGGATTCTTTGTCGCTGAATTTTGAGGAAGCAGACCGCCACGCCGCCCAAAACTACCTTTTCAAACGCGATATAGTTACTTACGAACTTGCCATAAAGGATTCTACGCGCCAACAACGCATTTTGAGCCGCACCGACCGCAACACACCAACACTTGTACAGATTCCATACGGCGCGGGTAGTTTCTTGATTTGTTCTACGCCCAAAGTTTTTACCAATTACAATATGTTGTTCCGAGACAATGCCGACTACATCGCCAAAGCCTTGTCGTATTTGCCAGTGGCGGCTGTGTGTTGGGAAAGCCATTATCACGGCAATAAAATAAACCAAGGACTTTTGGACGTAGTAAGACAAAATCCTGCGTTGCGCTGGGCTGTCAATTTGGCAATGATAGCCAGTTTGTTGTTTATTGTTTTTAAAGGAAAAAGAACCCAAAGAATTATTCCGATGATAGAGCCGTTGCGCAATACGACTGTAGAATTTGTGGAAACCGTAGCGAATTTGTATTTCAATAAGCGTGAACATCAGCGCATGGCGCATAAGCGTATTTTATATTTTGAAGAATATTTGCGCCAACGCTATCACATTTCGGCAGAAGATTTTGCCAAAACGGACTTTTTGCCGATGCTATCACACAAAACTAATGTGCCGTTAGAAGAAGTAAATGAATTGTTTGGGCTGATTAATCAAACAAATAAAACTAAAAATATTACTGATAATCAATTGGTAATACTCAGCCAAAAAATAGATTCGTTTTGGGCGAAGGCCGCCTAACTACATTTTGCGCAAAACGTTATAATCAGAAGAAACCGTCGCAAGATTAGTTCCTACTTCCGAGCACCATATCAGCGACTCATAAAGTCCCACAATCAGAATGCCGTCTTTGTTTAGGCTTTTGTTAAAAAGCTGCAACACTTTATTCTGAAGATTGTTATCAAAATAAATCAGTACGTTGCGGCACAAAATCAGGTCGAATTGACCCACTACGCCACCCGTTACGAGATTATGTTGTTGAAAGGAAACATTTTCGAGCAAATTTTTATGCATCTGCACGTTAGGGCCAATCAGGGTGTAATAGTCCTGCAATTTGTGTTGGCATTCTACTTCATTATAGTTTTTTTGGTAAATATCAAGCTTTCGGAACGAGTACATTCCATTTTTGGCAATAGCTAACGCATTGGGATTGAGGTCTGTACACATTTGAGAAGTTTTGTGTCTGAGGCCAGCCTCCGAAAGTAGAATAGCCATCGTGTAAACCTCCTCGCCTGTCGAGCAGCCTGCGTGCCAAATATTGATATGTTCTTTTTGCGCCAAAATGGGAAAAATATCGCTACGAATGTGTTTCCATACGTTGGGGTCGCGAAACAGTTCTGTAACGCCAACGGTGATTTCAGGCAAAATTTCTCCAAAAAAAGCGGTATCTTCTGTCAGTAGTTTTTGTAACTCCAAAATATCTGCTACATCAAATAACTTAAAAATACGCATCAGTCTTCGTTTGAGCGAAGCTGGCGCATATTCCCGAAAATCATAGCCAAATTTAGATTCCACAAATACAAGCCACTGAAGAAAGTCGTCGTGGTTGATTTCTGAGGTTTCGTCGTTAGTGCCCAGGTTATTAAAAAGATTCATTTAGTTTTTCTGATTAGCAATAAATTATTATTCAAGTATTTCATCTTTTAGTACAATTACAGTTCCCGTAGTTTCACTTTCGTCATTGATAATTGGAGAAATTAGGGCTTTGGAGATGTCGTAGGATTGCCCGCCGTGTACGGCATATGTTTGGGCTGGTAAACGCAAGGAAATTCCCGTTCGTAATACATAGCGTAATGGATTTCCTTCAAACTCTTTGGCATCTGGGATATTCCATTCTAATACATCGTCTAAATGTCGGCTACCAATTTCTTCTTTAGAAATCCCAAGCCGTGCTTCAGCCAAAAAATTCATAAAATTAACTCGTCCAGCTCGGTCTGTTGTAATGACACCTTTGCCCATACTTTTGAGTGTTATTGCTAATCGTTCTTCTGCTTCTTTTATTCTTTTCTCTGTTCTGTATTTAAAAAAGGCCATTTCTATGCAAATACTTAACTCTCTTTCTTCAAATGGCTTGAGTATGTAACCAAATGGCTCTGTTATTTTTGCTCTGGCCACGGTGGCCACGTCCGCATAGGCCGTCAGGTATATAATGGGCGGTGCTGTCTTGGGATTTCTACTTCTGATTTCTTCGGCGGCAGCAATGCCGTCTATACTATCGCGTAGCTGCACATCCATCAGAATTAAGTCTAACTCATCTTTGTATTCTTCTGCTTTTTGCACAGCCTCATGTCCTGAATGTACAACATCTAACACCGTATAGCCTAACTGCAAAAGCGTATGGCGCAGGGCATAAGATATAATCACTTCGTCTTCTACTACTAATATTTTTGCTGAAGTTTCTTTCATCTGTACATCTTTATTAATTTTCGATAAGATAAATTGCTTCAACAAAATAAGCGATTTTGCCTTGATACACAAATTTTGTGTGTTTTTTCGGCAAAAAACGGCCAATACAAAATAAATATGAATATAGTATTCTGCTGATTAATATTTATTTTGTAATAAAACCCTTGTTCGTATATAATATACAATAGTATATAGCAAAATTATTAAAAATTTTTATAGTCATGGTTATAAATAAGTTGTAATTTATAACTATATAAAGTAAATTACCAGTCTAAAAAACACTCAATACCAATGCAATTAGGTAATAATATTAAGAAAATACGAGAGCTGCATAATCTCACACAAGAGTATATGGCAGGTCGCTTGGGTATTTCTCAGGCCGCTTATAGCAAAATAGAAAACAACGAACTGAAAATGAATCAGGAAAAATTACTGAAGTGCTGGAAACAGACATAGAAGCAATTAAAAGCTTTGATGCGACATTTATTTTTAACAATCATTCCAATCATAACAGCAATATTTATAATGTCTTTTCTTCGGAAAAAAAGCACTATGAACGACAAATTGAGCTTCTAGAAAAACATATTTCAAGTTTAGAAGCGCATATCCAAACGCTTCAGACAGAAGTTACTATTTTACGAAGTAATCCAACTGGCACGAACTAGAAGCGTATTTCATTTTTTATTATTTGTTTAACGAATGGATTAAACCATTTCGGAGGCTACACGTCCAAGCCAACGAAAATGATTTACAAATCCTCTTAAATAAATAAAAAATGAAAAAACTAACTTACTGGGCAGCTATGCTCGCCATTGCAGCAACTACTTTCACGCAAACAGCCTGCAAAAAAGATGATGACGCTTTTGACTCGCAAACCATGCAAGACAATAACAGCGCAGAATCAGAGTTTGACGATGCCAGCAGCATCGAACAGGACGTAATGGACAACAACGATAGCAGCTTGGGCGGACGTACTGCCGCCAGCATCGAAGCCACTTACGACGATGGCGTAAAAGTAATTATCAACAATTCGGCCAAAACCATTTCCATTGATTTTAGCCCCAACGGAACACCAACCACAGGCCAAGACGGCACACAACGCAAAGGTAAAATCTTGATTTCTTACACAGCACGTTTGCGCGAAGTAGGCTCAGTGGTAACGACTACCTTTGATAGCTATTATGTGAAACGCCCTACAGCTCTTGATTTCACGAAAGTAGAAGGCACTAAAGTGGTGACAAACAAAAGCGTAAGCAACGGCATTTACACTTTTGAACGCAAAGTAAGCAACGGCAAACTTACTTTCCCGAATGCTCAGACGTTCACTTGGGCGGCTACACGTACCATCGAATGGAATTCTGGTGGCACTTACACGAATCGTTGGGACGATACTTTCACCCAAAAAACAGGCTCTTTGGCCAACGGCACAACACGCGTCGGCAGCACTTTCACTGTAAGCGTCGAATCTGATGTAGTGGTGAAAACTTCTTGCCAAAAACTTCGCCGTTTCCGCCCCGTAAGTGGCAAAGTAAAATATGTACTCGGCGACGGTAACCCACGCGTAATTGATTACGGCAACGGCGATTGTGACAACGTGTTTACGATAACCGTCAACGGAAAAGTTTATACCGTTACTCAAAACGGATAATTCCAGCAAAATTCTGTCTGTATGAAGGGTGCAGGCAAATTTCTTAGCTCTCTTGCAAAAAGTGGCGATTCGGTTGAGTTGCCACTTTTTTTTGTTTTTATCAATTATCTTGCACAAAAATTATATATCAAATCTATCATGCTTGATATTCGTTATACCAGTCATTTTTTGCATAAACTGGAAGATGTTTTCGCCGAGTCGAATTATGTGTTGCGCTACGAAAAAGGCAACTTCAAATCGGGCTATTGCGTACTGAAAAACACCAAAGTAATCATGGTGAACAGCTATTATCCACTGGAAGGAAAAATCAATTGCTTGATAGAAATTTTGCGCACATTGCCCATCGAAACGGCTGGATTTTCGGAGAAAAACACTAAATTTTTTGCACAAATCACAGCTTCATAACAATCTTTTCTCTATTCTTATTTTACGCTTATGTCCCAGAAATTCTTTCGGATTTATAGCTCGTCGGCTGGTTCGGGCAAAACCTACACGCTTACACGCGAATATTTGCAACTGGTCATGCGCGACCCGCACCAGTTCAGGCACATTTTGGCCGTAACCTTCACCAACAAGGCGACCGAAGAAATGAAAAGCCGCATTATTCAGACCCTGCGCGGCTTGGCGCAAGGCCAATCTTCGCCGTTGGCTACCGAATTACAGGAATTTACGGGACTGAGTGCGGCAGGTTTGCGCGAGCGCGCCAATGAGGTTTTGTCGTTGATTTTGCACAACTACTCGCAGTTTGCCATCAGTACCATCGACAGTTTTTTTCAGAAAATACTTCGTGCTTTTGCTCGCGAAACAGACCTTAGCACTAATTTTCGGCTGGATTTGGATACGCAATCCGCTATCAATGAAGCTATTAAGTTGCTGTTGGAAGATGCAGGCAAAAACGAAATGCTTACACTTTGGCTCACGCAATTTGCCGAAACGCGCATCGAAGAAGGCCAAACATGGGACATTCAGAAAGATATTTTACAGCTTGCCAACGAGATTTTTAACGAAAATTTTTCGCGATTTGAAGCCGCGCTTCGTCCGCATCTGGACGACAAAAACTTTTTGGTGAAATACCGCGAACAAATCGCCAAGATGCGTCGCGATTTGGAAACCAAAATGCGTGAGTTGGGACAAAAAGGCGTGGCACTGATGCAGTCGCATGGCTTGGACGTAGCGGATTTTGCTTTCGGGAAAAGTGGTGTAGCCAATTATTTTTATAAAATACAAAAGCCTGATAACTACGACTTTGGAACAAGAGTACAGACCATCGTAGAAACACCCGAAGACCTTTCTAAGTGGTATTCCAAAACCAGCAAACAACAAGAATCTATCGAAAATGTAGTGGCTGGCGGCTTGCTGCAATTGCTTTTGGAGGCAACGGATTTGTACCAAACACAAGGACTTTCGTACAAAACCGCCAAAGAAGTGTTACGGTATTTCTATACGTTGGGACTTTTGGCCAATATTGCCGTCAAACTTCAGCAGTACCGCGACGAAAACGACGTTTTTTTGATGGCCGATGTGCCGCGTTTTCTCAACGGCATCATTGCGGGCAGCGACGCGCCGTATTTGTACGAAAAAGTCGGCAACACGTACAGACATTTCTTGATTGATGAGTTTCAGGACACGTCTAATATGCAATGGGAAAATTTTAAACCATTGGTAGAGAATAGTTTAGCTGAAGGAAATTTGAATTTGATTGTAGGCGATGTGAAACAATCTATTTACCGTTGGCGCGGTGGCGACTGGAAACTTTTGTTGGAAAAAGTAGAAAAACAAATCGGTTCGTACCAAACCGAACGCCGCTATCTGAACAACAATTGGCGAAGCAAACAAAATGTAATCGCTTTCAACAATAGTTTTTTTGTGGCAAGTGCCAATCTTTTGGCCGAAAAATTAGAAGCCGAGCCACATCTTAGCCCAGATATTTTGGCCGAAGTGCAGAAAATCCCGACGGCCTACGCCGACGTGTACCAGATTTTCCCCGAAACCAAACGCCAACAATCCGACAAAGGTTTGGTGCGAGTAGAATTTATTGATAAAGAACAAGATAGCGAACAAGAAACCGACGACGAGGCCGACAACGAAACAACGACAAGCCGCGTGACGGGTTGGAAACAAATTGCCCAAAAACGTTTGGTAAAAATTGCTGAGCAACTCCAAGAACGCGGCTTGGCGGCTTCTGATATTGCGTTTTTGGTGCGCAATAGTTTGGACGGAATTTTGGTGGCACAAGCACTTTTGGACTACAAAAATAGCGCAGAAGCCCAACCGCAACGATATGTGTATGAGGCAGTTTCGGCAGATTCGTTGCTCTTGGAAAGTGCCAGTTCCGTGCGGCTGCTTGTGTCGTTGCTGGCGTATTTGCACAACACCGCCAACCGCATCGCGTCGGCGCACGTGCTGTACGAATATTGCAGTTACATCAAACCGAGTTTGTACAAAACGCCCGTCCCGACACCCGAAGAACTCAACGAACTTTTTGGAGGCGTAACATACCGTTCGGCACAACATAGTTTGGAACTTTTCCAACGCTTTTTGCCTGCGGCTTTTATCGAAAAACGGCCTTCATTCAACAAAATGGCCATTTATGAACTCACCGAGCAGCTTATCGCGATTTTTGAACTCAATAAAATAGAGGCCGAACGCGCCTATTTGCAAGGTTTTCTGGACGCGATACTCGAATACAACCGCACAGGCAACGGCGATATGAGTTCGTTTGGGGAATGGTGGGAGAAAAAACGCCAAAAACTTTCGGTGCGCCTGCCCGAAGGCCAAAACGCCATGCAAATTATTACGGTGCATAGCTCCAAAGGGCTGGAATATCCTGCCGTAATTATTCCGTTTTGCGATTGGGATTTAGACCATAACGTAAAGCACCACAACATTTTGTGGGCAAGCACCGACACCGAACCGTTCGGCCAATTGCCTATTTCGCCGATTCGTTATGGCAAAGAATTAGGTCAAACTGTTTACGCCAAAGATTATTACAGCGAAAAAATACAGGCTTATTTGGACAACCTGAATTTGTTGTATGTGGCTTTCACGCGCCCCGAAAATACCTTGATTTGCCTGTGCCCAAAGCCCAAAGGCATTGGCAAAAACAACGAAGTAAAAGTAAATCGCGTAAGTGCTTTGCTCTACGAGGCCATTCGCACAACCAACATACAGCCTACCGCAGAAAAACCTGATTATCTGCCGCTTGCACATTATTTTGATGAAGAAGCCAACGTGTTTGAAGTGGGGCAATGGCCTACGCAAACGGCGCACGAAAGCAATAACAATGCTTTTGTGATGCAGCATTTCAGGGCTGAAACATGGCGCAACCGACTGAATTTGCTCACGCAGTCGCGGGGATTTTTTGAGCAAGACGAAAGTAAAAAGCTGCGCTATCAGAAAGTTAGTTTCGGCTTGATGCTCCACGACATTATGGCCAGTATTCGCACGGCCAAAGACCTGAAAACGGCGTTGGCCAAGCCGTATTTTGAAGGCCAAGCCAGCGAAGCCGAAGTACGTGAGTTGCGCGACCGCGTGCGCCAAGCCTTAGCCAATCCGCAAATGGCGGCTTGGTTTTCGGACGAATGGAGCATTTACAACGAGTCGGATATTATTTTGCCCAACGGAAAAATTCGTCGCCCCGACCGCGTGCTTATCAAAGACCAAAACGCCGTTGTGATTGATTTCAAGACTGGCCAAAGCCACCCCAAGCATACCGAGCAAGTGCAAGAATATATGGGTTATTTGCAAGAAATGAATTATAAAACTGAAGGTTATTTGGTATATTTGCCCGCTACGGCGCAAGGCCAAGAGCTAAAAATACAGCCTGTACTATCTCTTTAACATCATTTTTTAAATAAATACTAAATATGAAAAACAAATTTCTGCTACTGTTATTTACTTTTTTAAGCCTTCATTCTTTTGCGCAAATTCGTTATCAAAAAGGTTATTTTATTGATAATGAAGGCAAAAAAATAGATTGTTTTATCCGAAATGTTGATTGGAAAGATAATCCTAAATACTTTGATTATAAGCTGACCGAAAATGGAGAAAAACAAACAGCCCGAACAACGACCGTTAAAGAATTTTCGGTAGAAAATGAATCCATTTATAAATGTTTCATTACGGAATGGGATGTGTCTTCTAATACTGTGAATGATATTTCTGACGAACGTCAGCCGTACATGAAAAAAGATACAATTTTCTTACGCCAATTAGTCGAAGGGAAAGCCAATTTGTATTTATTTGAAAAAGGCGACATGAAGCGTTACTTTTTCACGGTAGATTCTATGGTGACTCCCCAACAACTTATTTACAAAAGATACAAAACTACCAATAAGAGTAGTGGTAGAAGCTATATTGTTAAAAATACAAGTTATATAGCTCAATTACAACAATTTATTAGGTGTAAAGATGCGCCAATTACTTCTTTTAGCAACATTAAATATACTAAAAACGACATGATAAAAACGTTTGATAAGTATAATCAATGTAGTGATACGAGCAAGATAAAACCTACTATTATGCCAACTGTTGCGCGTAAAGTAATGGACGTTTCGGTCAAAGCTGGACTTTATCAAAGCACGGCACAAATAATAGATAATACTGCTTCTGTTACTGATTTTGATAAACAAGTAGCTTCTCGCCTTGGATTTGAATTTCAGTATTATTTACCATTTAATAAAAATAAATGGGCTATTATTGTAGAGCCTACATACAGTCACTTTACGGGAGAAAAAACGACTAAAAAAGATAATTATTATTACCAAAATTCAAAGCTGAAATATCAATTTTTATCATTTGCATTAGGCGTAAGACATCATTTTTTTATTAATAAAAATAACACCATTTTTGTCAATGGTTTTTGGATATGGAATAAACCAATTAATAATTCTAATGCTAAGATCGTTTATTCCAATAATTCGTATGGTTACCAAACCACAACTCCATTAAATAACTCTAATAATATTGCCATTGGATTGGGTTATCGATATAAAAGAGCCAGTATAGAAGGGCGTTATCTCGCATCACGCGACATCATCAAAGATTCGGGTATTGCTGTCCAATACAAATCTATGGGTGTTACGCTTGGCTATACGCTTTTTAGTAAATAATTTACCAAATAAAAATCCCGCATAAAACTAATTTTATGCGGGATTTACTTTATATTTTTAATTCATTGCTTTTTCTGAAACCTTTTCGTCTATAACGCGACGCGTAAAAAGCAATCGGCGTTTCCAGTAACCCGAAATACTAGAGACAACAACGCCTCTACGGCTTGCACTGTGAATAATACGCAATGGTTGCCCTGGATCCGAAATAACAATTGCGGCATGATTGACGCGTGTCCAAGTTCTGGCACTATAGTAACGTTGACGGCCTTTTCCTTTTTTGCGGCGGCGCGAGTAGCCCGAATAACCAAAAAATACCAAATCGCCTTTGCGTGCTTCTTTGAGGCTTACTTTTTCGCCAATACGTGCCTGTAAATAGGAGCAAGGCGGCAATTTAACCCCAAAACGCCCGAACACATAGCCCGTAAAACCCGAACAGTCAAAGCCGCGCGGCGTTTTGCCGCCCGAACGATAACGCGTACCCAAATAACGACGTGCCACAAATACCAAGCTGTCGCGGAACTCGTCTTCCATGCCCACAGGGTTGCGCCACTCCGTTAGGTTGGTCGGTTCTATTACGGGTTGGGGATTAAGAAATGTTTTATTAACGATAAAAGGAAAATGGCTACGGCCGACGATTCTGCGTGTGTTTCGTGTGTTGATTGACTCCAAACTATCTTCCGCAGGAAAATCGGCCAGTGCTGTTTGTACTGATGCGGGATTATCTGCTTCACTCGGTGCGTCCCAGCCATAGCTTGGGCGCGAACTTGGTTGCTTTTTGCAAGCAGCCACTACAAGTAATAAACAACTCAATCCTATAATCTTTTTTATAGTAACCAAGCCCTGATACCTTGCTCGAAGTGAGAATATGTTTTTCATAACAATCTAAAATTTAATATGTGAGGTCGTTAGCCTCGACAAAAACAATGCAATCTTGGATAAAGAGTACGAAACGAGGCGCAAAGGTAGCCCTATGCACCAAGTAATGCAAGGTTTAATTGCTTTTTTTGAAAATTGTAACGAAAAAATCTAATTTTTGTTGTACTAAACTTGGTTTAACATTAGGGGTTCTACTTTTCCGTCTTCCGAAAAAGTGTACAAATTCATCTGTTTTCCATCAAATTTCCCAAAAGAATATGTATTGAACCACTCGCCCAAATTGATATACTGGGCATGCTGACTTACAGGCAGTTGTAAGGCTAAATGTCTATGTCCGAAGATGTAATAATCATGCGGGTTTTGTAGGTGAAAATCGCGGCAATATTGCCAAAGCCATTCGCCTTCGCCCAAAAAATGTTCGTCTGTGCCTTTTTTGTCGTTGTGGCTGCGGCTGCTCTTAGACCACGCGTCCGCGATGCCCATGCCTACGTTCGGATGAATCCAGCTAAAAAGCCACTGGCATACTTTACTATCAAACGCAATTTTCAGGAGTTTGTAGGTGTAGTCGCCACTTCCCAAGCCGTCGCCATGCCCAACGTATAGTTTTTTATCGCCGACTTGCCACGTCTGGGGTGCACGAAAAACAGGAATATTGAGTTCTTTTGGGAAATAATCGAACAGCCACATATCATGGTTGCCCGTAAAAACGTACACAGGAATCCCCGCATCGGTAAGCTGCGCCAATTTGCCCTGAAAACGAATAAACCCTTTGGGAATCACGTGTTTGTATTCAAACCAAAAATCAAAAATATCGCCAACTAATACAATGGCCGCCGCTTGCGGCGCAGCCCAATCCAACCAACGCACGATACGGTCTTCACGGCGGCGACTTTTCTCGTGTGTGGGCGAACCCAAGTGAAAATCAGAAGCAAAGAATATTTTTTTCCCTTCAGGAAGTTGATTAATGGTTGGTATCACGTCTTTTTAGAATGAATTTACTGGCAAGTTTGGCCGATGGCCTGCATGGTTTGCGGATTGAGTTGGGACAAATCGTTCGTGGTACGGAAACGTTTTTTTACACCATCCAACACACAATCACAATATTGGTCGGGGTTTACTTTTTGGGTTTGCGCTGCCATTTTCAGGCAACTATCTTTAAAGGCTTGTTCTACGGCGGGTTGCCAAACGATGGCATCGCGCTGTGCGCTATCGGCACAATCCATGGCGTAAGTGGCCAACTGTTCTGGCGTAAGCTCGTGTATGTCGTCGGGATTGGGGTAAGCCTTCATCAAATTATTAAGCATACAATCGCAATACACTTCAGGATTGCCAAAATTCGAATTAGTCGCGCCGCGCATACAATCTTGTCGGAACTTTTCTTTTTCTTCGTCTTCCCAACGAGGCGTACAAGCTGCCAATGTGAGCAACAAAAGCCAAACAAATTTATTTTTCATTTTTCAAAATAAAATAGATAAGGCCAAGATATGGCAAAATTTCATTTCACTCAAAACAATGCGTGCGAAAAAAGCAAACATAAGCCTTTTTCGCACGCAGATAATTTATTGATAAGTAACCAATTAGTCAATTTTGTAACGCGTAAACCACAAATTATCGTTTAGCACAAAACCTAAACTAATACGGAAGTAGTTTTCTTTGATGCCGCTGTTTTGAGTAGTTCCGCGCTGACCTACGGCCAAGCCCAAATTAACCATCGGATACATGAACTTTGTTTCTTTACGGAAAATAGGTAATCCCATTCCTAAGCCCACGTACATATCATTGATTTTTTGCCCGTTTACGGTAATGGGCGTTTGCTGAAAATTAAGACCAGCTCTATAAGTAACTTTGTTCCAATAGCCCGCTTTATGATAACCCGGAATCCATTCACCACCAACAGCAGCCATATAAGCGGCATTCATGGCCGAATTTGAGGTTGTGTTATTATTTTTCAATTTCGTCCAATCTGTATAAGAGAAGTCGGCAGCTAACTTCCATTTCAAAGGAACGCCCATTCCCAAACCCACGCGATAAGTGGCAGGCATCGTAAAATTTGTTTTTTGATTTATACTACGCTCGTCTATTTCTACTGTTCCGCCTTGACCATCATATTCGTATATTTTATTGTCGTAACGAAGATTGCCCGACGAACCTAACTCAATAGTAGCTCCTATACCTATATATTTGCGGCTAGCTGTATCTATAATTGCTTTATAAAAAACACCTGGTTTAAATAGAATGCGTGAATAATAATCACGCTTGTTTACAGAAAATGAGTTGTTATCTGATGCTGGCAATATTTGTACAACAGACTCATTAGTAAGCGTTCCAAATAAATAATTGGCCTGTACACCTACCGACAAATTGGGCGTAATGGCGTAGCCTGTTGCCAGAAAAACTTTAGACAAACTACCAGAACCTTTATAGGCATAAATAGCTGAGGCTGTGTCTGTGGCAGTATTCATTACCGTTGTGGTATTGAGCCAATAGTCCACCGACGAATAAGGAGAAAGGCCAAAGGCGGCTGTCATTTTCTTGGTAATCGGAAAAGAAAACGCAAGGTTGGTCAGGCCACCACCCGTGCTTGTTTCGGAAGCCGAAGACGTACTCATTTTCTTTCTTTGCCCATACAAATCTATCTGAAAATTGGTAACACGATTGTACGTGAGCAAAGCAGGATTTAACAAATTGATGTTTTCGTCAGAAGGAGCAGCTACTCCTGTTTCGGCCATGCCCATTGCACGGCTGCCACCTTGCGAAGACAAATCGCCCAAACCAAAACGTGAATAAGGGGAGTGCCCCGTTGTATTTTGTGCCAGAGCACCATAAGCCAGCCAGCAATTCAAGGCCATCAGCCCGACGATACGTTTACAATTCATTATTATATTCTAAAATCCTGTTTAATCCTATATGAACTAAGTCCGAAACTACAAATATTGTCTTTTTTAGTTGGCTTTCAAAAAAAGCCGCATCACCGCCACAAATAAGCACCTGCAAATCTGCATATTGCTGCTCATAACGACCAATTATTCCTTCCAACTCGGCCACTGTTCCATTCACAATGCCACTCAAAATGGCCTCGTGTGTGCTTGTGCCAATCAGCGGCGTTGGGCTAAGGTTTTCTACTAACGGCAAACGCGCCGTAAAAGTATGTAGCGCATTGGCTCTCATGTGCAAACCTGCCGAAATAGCTCCGCCCCGATAGTCTGCCGAAGCCTCCACAAGGTCGAAAGTAATGCAAGTGCCCGCGTCTATCACCAAGCAATTTTTTTGCGGAAATAACACCATAGCACCCACCACCGCCGCGATTCTATCCAGCCCCAAAGTATGTGGCGTGGCATAATGATTCCGAAACGGAACGGGTGTTTGTTGGCTGAAATTCAAATAGTTAGCCAATCCGAATGCTTCTTTCCACTTCAACCCATCGGCTTGCGCTACAGACGAAACAATTACATTATCTATCTTATAATCTGTGAGTTGGGTAGGCAAAACTTTATAAAACACGTGCAGCAATTTTGAGCCTTCAAACAAAGCTGCTTTCGTGCGCGTATTGCCGATGTCTATGGTCAAATTCATGCCCCAAAGTAAGGTATTATTTAAATAAAAATAAGGGCATCAATATCTTTACTTTTTAACAATAACTATTTTTTGTACATAATTGAGCGTGGTGAAAACTCCATAACCGCCTTGTACGGTGGCTTGCGCAGAAGCGGGTTGCGTAAACGGATTTCCGTTAGAGCGTTGCGCATTTTCCAAAGACCGCAAAAAATCAAAATACGGCTTTTCGATATTGAATACGCGCACGTACAATGTATCTTCTAATTTATAGCGGTAATTGGTAAAAAATGGAAAACTTTGGCCGTTAAACACTTGATCTTGGAACGTGCGGTCAAAATCCGCACCACCCGTCAGGCTATCTCTGTTCACCAAAATACGGTAATAATTTTCTGCATTGGGATCATCTTTTATCCACATACGCAGCGAAGCTGTCGTGTCTTTTTCCTGAAAAATCAACTTTACGCTATCTATCACAGGTTCGGGCAAAAAACGCGTAGTGCCTGTGAGGTGTCGGCCTTTGGGGTCGGTGATGTCTATGGAATAAACCGCATTGTAGTCAGGAACGGTATTGGCATAATTACGGTGTGTGTAGATTTTGCGATACTGCAAATCGTACATTGGACTGTAAGGCAAAGCCTGTGTTTGACCTTTTTTGGTAATGGTTACTCGCGCATCTTTCACGGTCGTTTCGGCCAAAGTATCAAAGTAGCTAGAACTTTCGGTAAGCAACGCACGCATCGGCTTTCCTTTTTCCAAATAACATTCTACCACCAAGCCTTGTTCGTAAGTAGGTAAGTCGATAGTTACATTTTTCTGAAAGTCGCAGGCGGGCAGCAGCACCGCTAACATTGCCACTGCTATACTCTGATATAAATGCAAGTTTTTCATTATTGTTTTGATGATTGATTTGCCTTTAAACAAACGAAAAATCACATTGTTTAATTGTAAGATATGTATAGAAAATCACAATAAAATATCTAAGAAACTATATTATTTAAATAAACACTGTACACTTATTTGTATGTAATAAAAAAATAATGTTATGTGTAATAAATATTCTGTAATCTAATAAAATGCTTATTACACCGAGTATTTATATTGTTATATAGAATTTTAGATTCAATATGTGGTGTAATTTTTTGAAAAAAAATATATTGTTATAATAAAAACAATATGTATATTTTGTGTAACATTCAGCGTATAAAATCCCCCCATTTATTTAATTAAAGATAGCATTCTACCTTTGTATAGAAGGCAAAAGCCCACTATAAATATAGTAAATCTTTAAATGTTTACATTAAAAAGATTGTTAAGTACTAAAGTACACTTCATTGTTTTGCAATTCATAGTGTATCTCTTCTCCAATTGTCAGCTATTGCCTTCGCTCAGCTATTACCCTAATTCAAAACTCAAAAACTACTCACTTATGAAAAAGATAGTATCTCTTTCACTGCTATTAGGATTATTGCAGTGGGGGGCTTTCGCACAAATGTATCAATGGGCCAAAAACATAGGTGGGACAGGTGCCGTACAAAGCAATGCTCTATATGTTGATGCGGTTCCGAATCTCTACACCATTGGTGTGTTTTCGGGCACAGCAGATTTTGACCCCAGCGCAGGAGTCGCTAACATGACTTCCAGTGGCGGTAATGATATTTTTATTACCAAATTCGATGCTAATGGCAATTTTATTTGGGCTAAAAGCATTGGCGGTACAAGCACCGAAGAAGCTTATACCATTACAGCAGACGCAACAGGAAATATTTACCTCTCAGGTATTTTTACGGGCACCGTCGATTTTGACCCAAGTGCAGCAACGTATAATCTGACGGCTTTAGGTACGGATATTTTTGTATTAAAACTCAACAATTCAGGCAATTTTGTTTGGGCGCAAGCCATGACAGGACTCGGTGGCGGCAATAGTTTTGCTATCGCCGTAGATAACGCAGGCAATGTCTATAATACGGGCTATTTGTGGGGCATAATGGACTTTGATCCAGGCGCGTTGGTACTCAATCTCTCCGCTACACTTGCTTATGACAATCTTTTTGTACAAAAATTAGATGCCTCTGGCAATCTGGTTTGGGCAGAATCCATGAGCGGCTTGGGCAACAGCTACGGAAATGCTATTACCATTGACAATTCAGGCAATGTTTTAGTGTCTGGCTATTTTACGGGCATTGTGGACTTTGACCCCAGTTTGGCAAGTGCCAACTTGTCGGCTTCTTCGGAAGATGCGCTGGCGCTTAAACTGAATAGTGCAGGCACATTGGTTTGGGTAAAAAAATTAGGGGGGACAAGCGATGAAAGAAGTAGTAGTATCGAAGTCGATGCTGCAGGAAATGTTTATGCCGCAGGTTATTTTGGGGGAACTGCCGACTTTGACCCAAGTGCCGCGACAGCCAATCTAACTTCTGCTGGCAATACAGATATTTTTACTGTAAAACTTAGTGCGGCTGGCAATTACGTTTGGGCAAAAAGGGCAGGAGCAAGCGGAGCAGATGCCGCCACTTCTGTGTATTTGGATGCCAGTAATAATGTTTATACAACTGGTTTTTATCAAGCTACCGTAGATTTTGACCCCAGTGCAAGTGTTGCAAACTTAACGTCTGCGGGCAGCAACGATGCTTTTGTACAAGAATTAGACAACAATGGTAATTTTCTTTGGGTGCGGGGAGTTGGCGGCATTGGTTCAGATAAAGCAAATGCCATTGCCATAGACGGAACGCCTAATTTATATATCACAGGAACATTTCAGGGAACGGCGGATTTTGACCCAGACGCAAGCATTGCCAATCTTACAGCCGTTAGCAGCTCAGATATTTTCTTGCTCAAACTCAGCAATAATATATTACCCGTAGAGCTAACTTATTTTGGAGCAATGGTTCGAGACAAATCCATTGCATTAGAATGGGAAATCGTTTCAGAAAACAATGCAGACCGTTTTGAAATAGAACGCAGCACCAATGGCCATAATTTTGAGGCAATAGGGAAAGTAAAAGCTGTTGGTAATAGTTCGCAACCCAATCGGTATGCGTTTTGGGACAATGAAATACGACAAGCCATAGGATATTATTATCGCCTCAAACAATGGGACGCTGATGGAAAATTTGATTATTCGCCTACCTGCTACGTTACATTACGAAAATTAGCAGTACAAGTATATCCTAATCCAAGTGGAGGAATGATTACTTTGCATTTGCCCAACCCACAATACTACAAATACACTTTAATCAATCATCTTGGCCAAACCATGCGGGAAGGAGAATTTGAATCCAATAACGAAATCAAAAAACACACGATGGATTTAACTTTACTTCCCAAAGGCCAATACATTTTACATCTTACTTTGCATAACACAATAATTAATCAGCCAATACTGCTGCACTAAACAAACCACTATAAATGTTTGAGGGCTTCGCGGCGGCTCAAAGGCGCGAGCGTATGTGTATCTACAAAAGTCTGGACGGCCACAGGTGCCACACGCGCATATTGGCGCAAAGACCAGCCAATCGCTTTTTGGATAAAAAACTCTTTTGAGCTTGCCAGCTTTCGGATATTTTCAAAAAGTAAATCCTGATTGGTTTTTTGTTTGTAACGCAACTGAAAAATAAGCGTACAGCGTTGCAGCCAAATATTGCCCGACGTAATCCAACGTTCATTGATTGCTGCGATTTGGTGCGGGTATTTTTCAAAATAAATGCCAATGACACCCACCAAAACGTCCACGCTATCCCACCACGAACGACTTGTAACCCAGCGTTCCAGCCACACAATCGCCTCTTCTGGTAGTTTTTTAGCTTGCTTTCCCAACAGCTCGATGGCCACATATTGAAACTCGCGGGCAGGCATTTTCCACAACATATCCACACATTTTTCTAAGTTATCCACATCTGGCAGGCCGTTAGTTCGGACAAACTCGCGTACCAAATCCCGTCTTTCGGGTGTTTTGATACCCAAAAACGGAAATTGATTGCGCATATATTGTTGCATCGGCGCGGCGTTTTCGGGATTGGCCGCAGCGACCATTTTTTCTTCTAAATCATTGATATAAAGTATAATAT
The DNA here is from genome assembly GCF_900112255.1 of Flexibacter flexilis DSM 6793. Lineage (NCBI taxonomy): Bacteria > Pseudomonadati > Bacteroidota > Cytophagia > Cytophagales > Flexibacteraceae > Flexibacter > Flexibacter flexilis. Next base: position 26,836 of record NZ_FOLE01000007.1, on the reverse strand, counting down.
CTTTTTTCATAAAATATCGGGGAAGAACTAAAAAGCAAGCATTTGGCCAAAGCTAAGGTTTTTAGGGCAATTGCCGTTATTTTTGCGGCCACTTATATACAATGCTATTTGGCCAAAAGTTATGAACATTATCGCCCAACAACTCGGCAAACGCTTCCAACGCGACTGGATTTTTAAACAACTGGATTACACTTTTGAGGCTGGCACAGTCTATGCCATTACGGGTGCAAACGGTTCGGGTAAATCCACGTTGTTGCAAACGCTTTCGGGTGTAGTGCCAGCCACCGAAGGCCAAATTCAGTATATACATGACAATCAAGCGGTTTCGCCAGACAATGTGTATCAGCATATTTCCATTACAGCACCATATTTGGAGTTGATAGAAGAATTTACGTTACAAGAAATGCTTAATTTTCATTGGAAATTTAAGCGTTTGCGCCTGCCGATTCCGCAAGATGAATTGTTAGAAAAAATCCAGTTGCCGAAGGCTCGCCACAAAATTATTGCACATTTTTCGTCGGGCATGAAGCAACGCCTCAAACTGGCCGTGGCAATGCTGGCCGACACGCCCGTTTTGTTGCTGGACGAACCCACTACCAACATGGATTTGCGCGGTATCGACTGGTACAGGCACGAAGTACAACAGCATTTGGCGGGTCGTTTGGTAATGATTTGTTCTAATCAGCCTTACGAATACGACTTTGCGCAAGCCCAAATTTGCATCACAGACTATCAGCCACAGGCAAAATAACTGACTAAAAATTTGGATTTAACCAAAATAAAAAATAAATTCGCGGCCTTTTTAAATTTTCAACATCTATTGACAAGACGATGAATACAACGATTAAAAACAACTTTTTGTCGGTGTCGGTCAATAACTTAGGTGCGGAGCTTACAAGTATTCGTCGGGTATCCGATGGGCGCGAATATTTGTGGCAAGCAGGCACGCAATATTGGTCGCGCCATGCCCCCGTGCTTTTCCCGATTGTAGGCAAACTACGCAACAACGAATATCGTTTCCAGACGCACACGTACAGCCTCAGCCAACACGGCTTTGCCAGAGACATGGAGTTTGATTTGGTAGGGCGCGAAACCGACCGACTGCTTTACAAACTCACGTCTGACAGTGTTACGATGGGGATTTATCCTTTTGAGTTTGAGTTTTACATTGGTTATCAGCTTATCGACAACAACCTAAATGTAAATTATTGGGTAAAAAATACAGGCAAAGACACTATGTATTTTTCGGTAGGCGGTCATCCTGCATTTAATATTAATGTGGAAGAAGGCGAAACCATCGAAGACTATTATTTGTATTTTTCAGAACCTGAAACGCAACCGCTTTACAGCTTAGAAAATGGCCTGATTGGTGGTATTGCTGAAGAAAAGTTTTTGGACAACACACAAAAGTTGCTGCTACACTGCAATATTTTCGATAAAGATGCACTCATTTTCAAAAACTTACGTTCAGAAAGTGTGATTTTGTTTAACAAACAAAATACCTACGCGCTGGGAATGTACTTTAAAGGTTTCCCAAATTTTGGCGTTTGGTCAAAGAAAGATGCGCCATTCGTGTGTCTTGAGCCTTGGCTCGGTATTGCCGACAACGTAAACGCTTCGGGCGAACTGACAGAAAAAGATGGCATTTTGTCTTTGGCGGCAGGTGGCGACCATGCCAGTATTTACACTATTTCTGTTTTGAAATAAAAAGATTTCATTTTCAAAGGCTACGTTTGAACGCGTAGCCTTTTTATTTTTACTATTCATTATTTTTTTTCACTGTTCTTAGTCTAAGCCTTGCGAAAGAAGCATTATTACTGCAAATTTGGGCAAAAGCATCATTCTATTGTATTCATTTAGTTTAATTCTCTGATAAATCTAACTTTATTAAGGTATGTACAAAATATTTACGCTTTGGCGGTACACATTTCTCCTGTTTTTTTTACTGGCAAGCCAAACCGCTATTAGCCAGACGATAAGTACGCCTGTTATTGCAGGGATTATCCCCGTAACAAGTTACTGTTCAGGCTCAAGTATTACTGTAAATACTACAGTCAGTGGCTTTACAGGCACTCCGCAATATAATGTGCAACTTTCTGATGCAGCAGGAGCATTTGGCACACCAATTACAATTGGTAGTTATACGGTAGATAACGGCCCTAATTTGAGTATTTCGTGTGTAATTCCTGCTAACAGCCCCACTTCAAGCACTTATAAGTTACGTGTTGTAAACGGGTCGGTTATTAGCCCAGCAACAACCCTTCAAATCAATACTACCCCTCCAACACCAGAAGTAGCCAATCCTGCGGCGGTGTGTTTGGGTAGTTCTATTACTGTAAGTCCAACCAATCCTGTGTCGGGAGCTACATATACTTGGGAAGATCCTAGCGGCAATTTCCAAACGGGAGCATCTTACACTATAGCAAGCGTAACACCAAGTACAACAGGTACTTATCGCGTTAGAGCCTCGTTCAATGGTTGTACAAGTGCCACTGATACTTTTGTGGTTGCTAATACAACAAGTACGCCTACTATCAACTCTAACAGTCCTGTTTGTAGTGGAAATAATATTGTGATTTCTACGGCATTGGTTGCAGGCAACACTTATCGTTGGTTTTTGCCTAATGGTGATAGTATCACAACCACCGACCCTTCTTTTAGTGTAGCCAATGCCAGTGCGGCAACGGCTGGCACGTATGGGGTAAAAACCATTGCCAGTGGTTGCGCTAGCATCAAAAGTACTACCAATATTGTCGTAAGTGCTTATCCTCAATCGCCAACCGTAAGTAGTGCTTTTGTAAGTGTTTGCGAAAATGGAACGCTTACACTTACGGCCAATTCATTTGTAACAGGTGCTACCTTTGAATGGTCTGGGAATGGAACAACTTCTACTAATAATCCTTTGATTCTCAATAATGTAACGTTGGCGCAAACAGGTATATATTCCGTTCGTATCAAATTCGGAAACTGTTATAGTTTGCCAGTAGATGTAAATGTTACTGTTAAGCAATTGCCAAGTACACCAACCATCACATCCGATACAGTTACTTGCGCAGGCGTACCTTATACTTTTACTACACCGACAGTAGCAGGAGCAGTTTATACTTGGACAGGCCCAAGCGGAAGTACCTTTTCTACTCAACAAAATCCAACATTTATTCCTACAGTAGCTTCGGCAGGAACTTATCAATTGATGGTAACTGTCAATAGCTGTAACAGTGCGGTTAAAAGTTTTAATCTACAAGTAAAAGGCCAACCCAAAAAGCCAACTATCAGCACAGTAAGTACGCCCATTTGTCCAAACGATACGATGCGCGTTTTTGTAACGGATACGGTGGCTAACTCTACCTACAAATGGTTTGGTCCAAGTGGCTTTACTTCTACCAAAGACACAGTAGTTTTTACACAATTTCCTATCAAAGCAGGTGCTTATAAGTTAGTACGTTTTGTCAATGGCTGCCCAAGCGATACCGCTCAACTTAATTTAACACTGCGCTCTGCGCCTATCCAACCAACGGCTAAAAATACATCTCCTGTTTGTGAAGGAGACCCTTTTACAATTAGTGCAGATACGATTGCTGGCGTAAAGTATCATTGGACGGGGCCAAATGGTTTTACTTCCAACAAACAAACTGTTGTATTTAGTAAAAGTATCGCGGCGAATGCGGGAACATACACCCTAAAAGTAACCAACAGTACTGGTTGTTCGAGCCTTGCAAGTACTACCAACGTAGTGGTTTATGCCAAAATAGATACATTACCAATTCAAATTACGGGTGCAGTTTGCGAGAATGACACCGTAACACTCACAGCTCCTGCAGGTTATAGCTCTTACAAATGGTCGAGAGGTGATACAAGCCGCAGCATTCGCACAGGAAAAACAGGTACTTATAGAGTTGCTGTTATCAATGCTTTAGGTTGCCCATCGTCGGGAACCGTCGCCGTAACCAGAGATGAATGTGTGCCCAACATTTATGTGGCAGATGCTTTTACACCTAATAACGATGGCAATAATGACTATTTTGAGGTACACGGCAACGGCGTAACTAAATTTGGAATGAAAGTGTACAACCGTTGGGGCGAATGTATTTTCTATGGAAAATCTTTAGACGAGGTTTGGAACGGACGTTTCAATAATAACGAATGCCCGTCGGGCGATTATGCCTATGTGATCGACTACGAAATCACGCATAAAGGCCAGACGCAAAGCAAACGCAAAACGGGTATGTTCCAACTTATTCGTTAGTCTAAATCATTGAAAAACAGCCTAAAAATTCTAATTAGCAATGAAAAATTTTATATATACAGGAATTTTACTAGCCTCTTTGGTATTCTCTTTGCGTCCACACAAAGCCCAAGCCCAAGACAACCAATTTTCTCAATTTTACGCCGCACCGCTTTTCATCAATCCTGCGTTTACGGGTGCGTTGGGCTATGCCTGCGACGACCCCAAGTCGCGCTGGCGTGGCGTGGCCAACTACCGCCGCCAATGGTCATATTTCAATACTTACGCCGTGTCGGTGGACTATCTCAACCCTGCCCGTTCACGCGATAAAGGCTTAGGATTTGGCGGCCAAGTAATCCGTGATGTTGCCAAAAATGGCTTTACTAATACATCAGTGGCAGGTTCTGCGGCCTACATTACCAGTATCGACGGGGATTGGGGCTTTAATGGCGGCGTGCAATTGGGCTATACCATGCGCGGCTTTTCGGGTGGAAATCTTACTTACCCAGATCAGTTCAACGACTACGGTTTTACCAATACTTCCACGCCCGACAACCAACAATCTTACGCATCCAAAGGCTTCGTAGAAGCGGCGGCGGGTGTAGTGTTATACAATCGTAATTTCTGGGTTGGCTTTGCTGGCCATCACCTCAATCGCCCGAATCAGGCTTTGGCAGAAGAAGGTTCTGACCGCATTTCTCGTCGTTTTTCGGTGCATACAGGTTATAAAATTTCATTCAACGACCAACCCAAAAGTCTTACACGCAAACTCGATGAGCATAGCCTAACACCTGTGGTTCAGTTCAGACACCAAGGAAGTTTCAATCAAATAGATTTGGGTGCGTATTATACCAAAGAACCGTTAACTATTGGATTGACATACAGGGGTTTACCTATTAAAAGTGAAGACGACAAGCTAGCCAATGAAGCATTAGTGGGAGTAATTGGTCTGAAGACAATGGGCTTTCGCATCGGTTATAGCTTCGATTATACACTTTCGGGCTTAAATAAAAGCAGTTACAAAAACGCACACGAAATTTCATTGGCTTACCAATTCGTTTCGGACAAATGCCAACGCCGCCTAATGCGCAAAATCGCTTGTCCGTCGTTCTAATTTTACTTCAATAATTCATTGCCCAAAAGTTGCACAAAGACTAAAGAATCAGTATTTTGTGCAACTTTCTTTTTTATCACCCAACTACTATTTTTATGCTATTCAAATGGTCTGCTTACGCATTTTTGCGGCTGGTCTTGGCCTTATCGCTGGGCATTTTACTGTACAGTTCGCATATCTGGCCTGTAAATTATAGTCTTATTATCAGCATTATATTGCCAATTATTTACCTCGTTTTTTATTTTTTTGGTCAAAAGAAAAAATTAGGCACGAATGCCAACACGCTGTTGGGCTTTGTGGGTTTGGCGGCGGTTTGCAGTTTTGGCGCGACGCTGGCCATGTTTCGCACCGAAAGCAACCAACCTTTGCACCTTAACCATTTGGCCGACTCGGTGCAAGCCTATCAAGGCATTATCGTTTCGGACGTGCAACAAAAAGGCGTTTATCAGAAAACAATCGTCGAAATAGAGCGAGTTCGCACGCGGCAAGGTTGGCGCAACACGCAGGGCAAAGCGCAAATAACATTCCCCAACAAACCAACCCTTCAGTACGGCGACAAACTCCTGATTGCTGGCGCACTCGACACGATAGCGGGCAGCCGAAATCCCGCAGAATTTGACTTCAAAATTTACTTAGCTCGCCTGCAACAAGTTTATTTTCAGAAATTTACGCACGAAGGTTCGTTTGTGGTTTTGGCACACAGCACACCCAACTATTTCACTGCTTGGGCATACCAACTCAACCATTTTTGCGACCAAATTTTTAGAAAATTCATTCCCTCACGCCAAGAATACGGCGTTTGTTCGGCCTTGATTTTGGGGGTAAAAGATGGCCTCGACAACGAAGTAAAAACTGCTTTTTCGGCGGCTGGAGCCATGCACATTTTGGCCGTGTCAGGTATGCACGTAGTGGTTATTTATCAAGGACTTGTCTTTATTTTCGGGTTCTTGAAACGCAATAAAAAATACGGAAACTGGCTTTTTGCCATTACGGTTTTGGTGTGTTTGTGGTTTTACGCGCTCCTGACGGGTTGGTCTGCATCGGTGCTGCGTGCTGTTACGATGTTTTCGTTTGTGGTACTGGCCGAAGCCATGAAGCGCAAAACCAACATTTACAACACGTTGGCAGTGTCTGCTTTTGTTTTGCTGTGTTATAATCCGTTTTTGCTTTTTGATGTGGGCTTTTTGCTGTCGTATGTGGCCGTGATTGGAATTGTGTATATCCAGCCGCTTTTGTACGAACGCTTTAATTTTACCAACCGCATTGCCGACTATCTTTGGGAAAATACTTGCGTGTCGGTGGCTGCCCAAATCGCGACTTTTCCACTGGGGCTGTATTATTTCCATCAATTCCCCAACTACTTTCTGTTGTCCAATTTGTTTCTAATTCCCATCTCAACAGTGGCCATGTTTGCGGGAATCGCGATGCTGTTTACCTTCTGGGTTCCGTATCTTAACCTATTGGTTTCCAAAATATTGTATTGGTCAATTTGGCTACTTAATCATGGCGTAATGCTCACCGAAAAACTCCCGATGGCCATTACCGAAGGCATCGACATTTCGGCATTGGAAGCCATCGGATTTTATGCCATAATCGTATTGGGACTTTTATTTTTGGCCGAAAGAAAAATGCAGTATTGGGCGGCAGTATCCGTGATTATGCTGCTACTCATGACGGGACAACTCTACGAAGATTGGCAACAAGCGCACCAACAACGTTTGGCCGTGTATTTTGTGCCGCGCCAATCGGCAATAGGCTTGACGGAAGGTCGCAGTTTGCATTTGGTTTGCGCCGATAGTCTGCTCAACGACGAACAAACCAAACGTTTCAGGCTTTACGGGGACTGGTACAAAATGGGCATCAACGCCGTGAACTTTGTGTCTGTGCCTTCGCCAAAAGCCGCAAAAGCCACCGTACCCGCCAAAGAATTTGGGCAAGGAGCACTGCTGCGCTGGAACGATAAAAATATTTTGTTGGTAAATAAATCATTCAAATACGGCCAAACGCTTTTTGTACCGCAAGCCGTGCAATACATTATTATTCAGAACAATAGCCTATATTCTTTGCAAAGTTTGGTGGGGCTTCACGCAGGCCAGCAACTTATTTTGGACACTTCCAACAAAGCCTATCGCGCCGAAAAATTAGCCGCCGAAGCCGCCCGACTGCATTTGCGTTGTCATAACGTTTGGGCGAGTGGGGCGTATGTGGAGCATTTGGCCAAATCTAATTACATGAAGTAAGCGATAAATCAAAATGTTGATTTTTTATAATAAAAAAACAATAAGTGTTTTAGTGAAACGCTTAGGATATGATGAACTATTAGCAATCTGTGTTGCGAAAATAAGATAGTTAATAGTTATATAAATACTTGATTTGTAGGTGTTCATGCTAGAATGTATTGTATTGTAACAGGATTGAAAATCCAACTTGACATCCGTTATTTGAAATCTAATGCTAAAAAACTATATGAGCCTAAGAAAAATAGAGGCATATTCCAGATAATGCTTTTGTTAGCTTATAAATTTCTTTATTTTTGTGAGGTTTTTCTGAAAATTTAGAAAAAATCGGTCTTAGGCTTCTCAAAAAAATTGAGTTGTAGCAATCTCTGAAATAAATAATTATTGCACTAAAGCGCATGAAAAAAGCTCTTATCACAGGCATTACGGGGCAAGATGGTGCCTATTTGTCTGAACTTTTACTTTCTAAAGGCTATGAAGTACATGGTATCAAACGTCGTAGTTCTTTGTTTAATACAGACCGCATTGACCATCTTTACCAAGACCCACACGAGTCTAAGGTGAACTTGAAACTACACTACGGCGACTTATCCGACTCTACAAACCTTATCCGTATCATTCAGGAAGTTAAGCCTGACGAAATTTACAATTTGGGTGCTATGTCGCACGTAAAAGTAAGTTTCGACACGCCAGAATATACTGCTAATGCCGATGGTATCGGTACGCTTCGTATTTTGGAAGCTGTACGCATTTTGGGCATTGAGAAAAATGTAAAAATTTATCAAGCCTCCACTTCAGAGCTTTATGGTTTAGTGCAAGCTGTTCCGCAATCAGAGACTACACCTTTCTATCCTCGTTCGCCGTATGCTGTAGCTAAGTTATATGCTTACTGGATTACGGTAAACTATCGCGAGGCTTACGGAATGTTTGCTTGCAACGGTATTTTGTTCAATCACGAATCACCATTGCGCGGCGAAACATTCGTAACACGTAAAATTACACGTGGCGCGGCGCGTATCGCTTTAGGCTTGCAAGATAAATTGTATTTGGGCAACCTTGACGCTCAACGCGACTGGGGACATGCCAAAGATTATGTAGAGGCCATGTGGTTGATTCTACAACAAGAAACGCCAGAAGATTATGTAATCGCAACGGGTGTAACTACGCCAGTACGCGAGTTCGTGCGCATGACTTTCGCGGAACTTGGTATTGAATTGGCATTTGAAGGCGAAGGCGCAGACGAAATCGGACGCGTGGCCAAATGCACCAATCCAGAATACCAACTTGAGGTAGGCAAAGAAGTGGTAGCGGTGGATAAACGTTATTTCCGCCCAACGGAAGTAGATTTGCTTATCGGCGACCCAACTAAATCGAAAACGAAATTGGGCTGGGTTCCGAAATACGATTTGGCAGCTTTGGTAAAAGACATGATTCATGCGGATGTTGCTTTGTTCAAACGCGACCAATATTTGCAAAAAGGTGGTCACCAAACCATGAATTACTACGAATTATAATTCTATTCGTAACTGATATAAAACAGAAAACGTACAAGCATCCAAAAGCCTGTACGTTTTTTTATCTTATTGAAAATCAGGTAAATGACTCACAAAATGAAAGGCTTGTGTGGCGGGATCTTGGCTCAAGCAATAATGCGCCAGCCCGTTGGTTAACATAATGTGGCGGGCTTGAATAGTTTGGTTGTAAATGGTGGCTTGGCGCAACACGTTTTCGGTTATCTGAATTTCGGGAGCTTTGCATTCTACCAACAAAAAAGCGCGGCCATCACGGTCGTAAATAACCACATCGGTACGCTTTTGCAAGCGATTGACGCGCAAGCCACGTTCTACACTCATTAGCGGCGCGGGATAACCTTTTTGTATCAAAAAATGTAGGACGTGTTGGCGCACCCATTCTTCGGGTGCGAGCATCACAAATTTTTTTCGCAAAATATCAAAAATCTGTGGCTTGCCTTCGTGTGTACGCAAACGCGGTGCGATGGCAGGAAAATTTAAAATAGGTAAATCCATAACGCGGCAAAGGTACAAAAAGCAGTTGAGGCACGGCGAAATTTTCGCCGCGCCTCAACGCCAATACACCAAAAAATTGGCTTACAATTACATAGAAGCGGCTACCAATTCCGCCAAATCCAATACTTTTACGTCGGCTTCGCGTTCTTTGTTTTTCACGCCGTCGGCCAACATCGTCATACAAAACGGACAAGCTACCGCGATAGTTTTAGCCTCTGTTTCGAGTGCTTCTTCTGTGCGTTCGATGAAAATTTCTTTGCTGCCGTGTTCGGCTTCTTTGAACATTTGCGCACCGCCCGCACCGCAACACAAACCTTTGGCTTTGCTACGTTTCATCTCAACTAATTCGGCATCAAGTGCTTGCAATACTTCGCGCGGAGCTTCATATATTTCGTTGGCACGTCCCAAATAACATGAGTCGTGATAAGTGATGCGTTTGCCTCTAAACTCGCCACCGCCTTTGAGCGTGATGCGGCCTTCGTTGATAAGCTGTTGCAAGAAAGTAGAATGATGTTGCACATTATAATTTCCGCCCAACACAGGATATTCATTTTTGAGGGTGTTGAAACAGTGCGGACAAGCCGTTACGATATTTTTAATTCCGTAACCGTCCAATACCTGAATGTTGTTCATGGCCTGCATCTGGAACAAAAAGTCGTTGCCAGCACGACGCGCAGGGTCGCCTGTGCAACCTTCTTCCATACCCAAAACCGCAAAGCTAACGCCTACTTTTTGCAAAATTTTGCAGAAAGCTACCGTTACGTTTTTGTAGCGGTCGTCGAATGAACCCGCACAACCTACCCAAAACAAAACTTCTGGCTGTTGCCCCATCGCCGCAAATTCGGCCATTGTTAATACTTTCAAATTATTATCGCTCATTAGTTTATATCTTTTTTCGTCGAAGAAATTACAGTTTTATTGAATTAAGCATTATTGATTTTGTCGAGCCAGTTGGCGCGGTCAGATGGCGAAAACTTCCAAGGAGCCATGTTATTTTCTACGTTAGAAAACATCGCGTTCCAAGAAGCTGGCGCATTGGATTCTTCCATGGCCATGTAGCGGCGCAATTCTACAATAATATCCAGTGGGTTGATATTTACAGGACAAGCCTCAGCGCACGCGTTGCAAGACGTACAAGCCCAAAGCTCTTCGGCAGTGATGTAGTCGCCGTACAACGATTTGCCATCTTCCAAACCTTGTCCGCCTTTTTCGAGGCTGTTGCCGACTTCTTCCAAGCGGTCGCGCGTGTCCATCATCACTTTGCGAGGCGAAAGTTTTTTGCCTGTCATGTTCGCAGGGCAAGAAGCCGTACAACGACCACATTCCGTACAAGTGTAAGCGTCCAACAAGTTTTTCCAAGTCAAATCATTGACATCTTTTGCCCCAAAACGACCTACTTCTGGCGCAGTTTCAGGCACAGGCAAGCCCAACATTGATTTTACTTCGTGCGTTACGGCTGGCATATTGCTGATTTCGCCTCTGGCGTTCAGACGAGCAAAATACGTGTTCGGGAAAGCCAAGAAAATGTGCAAGTGCTTTGAGTAAGTTACATAAATGGCAAAGCCCAAAATGCCCAAAATATGGAACCACCACGCCACGCGTTCGTAAGCCACCAAAGCCGTATCGCTCCAGTTCATAAAAATTGGTTTCAAGAAACCGCTGAAAGCAAACGTACCAACAACAGTGTAATGCGCAACGCCGCGTTCTTGCAACACCGAATCAGCGGCGTTCATGGTCAATAATGCAGTCATCAACACGATTTCGGATGTAAGAATCAAGTTCGCGTCCAGCAAAGGCCATTTGGTAAGTTCGGCAGAATGCAAACGCCCAATAGACAACACGTTGCGGCGAACCAAGAAAATAGCACAAGCCACCAACACGCCTACGGCCAAAAACTCAAAGAAGTTGATAAGGTATTGGTACGTGCCGCCCAAAAATGGCGCGAACAAACGGTGTGTACCGAAAATCCCGTCAAGCAAAATTTCCAAAACTTCCGCGTTGATGATGATAAAGCCCACGTACACGAGCAAGTGCAACAAACCCACGATAGGTTTTTCAAACATTTTTTTCTGGCCAAACGCGATAAGAATCATGTTTTGGCGGCGTTTTTCTGGTTGGTCGGTGCGGTCTTCGGCGCGTCCCAAAAGGATATTTTGGCGGATACGCATGGCTCGCTTATAGATAATGAAACCTGCCGCCCCCAAACACGCGACAAAAAGTAATTGTAATAAGTAACTCATAATGAAGTGTTTTTTAATTTAATGTTATTTTTTTTACTAATTTTTTGTTTAAAAATTTGCATTTGAAATTAAGAGCCGTACCTTTGTGCCACAATTAAGGAATACAGTTGGTGACGTAGCTCAGTTGGTAGAGCAAAGGACTGAAAATCCTTGTGTCGGTGGTTCGATTCCACTCGTCACCACTCCGAAACCCGAACATCTTGTTCGGGTTTTTTTGTTTTATAGCTTTTAGATTTTTTGGCGAATCGTGTAACATTTTTGAGTTTCTGATTTGTGTGTATTTTTAAATATAATTTTTCTGCGAATAAAGCCCTTTTTTAGCTTGTAGGCAAATTTTTAGTGTAATTATTCCAGTATTTAGTCTGATTCTAAACAAGTATTTTTACTGCCTTTTTGTGCTGAATTTTACCGCATTTTTTACCAAAGCTATTTATTTTTATTAAAAACATCGCAATTCGGCTTTTTGATTATTTATTTCTACAACAAAAAAACAGCACCCAGAATATGAGTGCCGTTTTTGTAGATTGATGATTAGTAAAATAACAAAACAACTAACCTTAACAAACAGTGGGTGCGCTAACCCTCTTGTAACCAACTAATTCTATCTTTGCTTACTTTCTTTTATTGCCTTTGGAAGGTTTTACTTTGGCGTGCAGTCCCGTAGAATCCACATTTACATCTAGTTGTACGCTTTCTGCCGAGTCGCCTGTAATCTCAATGTGGCCTTTTACCGCTTTTACTTTGCCGTTGTCGTCGCTATCGTCGTCTTCGTCCTGCTCATCGTCGTTGTCGTCGCCAAACTCTCCTTTTTTGCAGGTTACACAAATCAAGCCTTTCTCGTGTGTGAACATAAATTGCTGCTCTGGCAATTTGTCCCAATCACCATTGAAGTCAATAACATTGCTGATAATGCGATTTGCTTCATGTGTTACACGGAACGGTTTGTTGTAAGGCACATACAGCGTCAGGTCGGCGCGTTGGCCTCTGAATGGCGCGTGGTCATTGAACGTAATGTTGTCGTCGAAAATCAGCGTAGAATCTTGCAAAGTCGTTGTGTGCGAAATAGTGTGTGCATTTTCTGTCGCAATATTGCGGTTTTCGCCTTGCGCCTTGAATACCGACACCAGTTTGAGGCTGTCGCCGTCGTAAGGTTTAAGCTCTACATTCAATGCGCGGTAATGTTCTGCTCCTGCATCGCGCACATCCAAGTGCAACGTGTTGGTTGGCGTTGGCAAGTATTCCGATTTTTCGTAACGGCCTTGATACTCAAAATGCCTTACATAATTGGTAATCATGGCTGCCATTATCATCACGGCCAAAAACCATAAACCCAGAGCCGTCCAACCAATAAAAGCAGAGATAAACGAGCGGCGCGTAAGCAAACTAAGCCCCGACAAACCCACCAAAAACGTAGGAATAAATGCCGCTACAAAACCCGCAATACTCAAACTCACGGGCAAGTCTTGTCCCAACATAACGGCTGGCATATCGCCAACGATAACAGCAGAGGAATTGATAATACCCACCAATGCACCCAAGCATATTACTTCTGCCACCATCATTACGAAGGCAATGAAAACCATCAGACCACCAATGAAAATGCGAGCTGCTTCCAAGCCAAATTTTAAGATTGGTTTGAGCGTAACGCTTAGGCCGCCCACTACCGCCGCAATCAAACGAAACGGAAACAATACCAACTTAATGAAAGGGCCTTCTTTCTGATTATCAGTTATATTGAAATTTTTTTTTATGCTTTTCTCAATGTTGTCGAGCGTAACAGGTTCACCTTGCATTTCCATTTTTTCGGTAATGGTTTTGGCCTCTGGCGTAATCGTCCACAACACCAAGTAAATGAGCAAAGTACTTCCGCCCACAAACAGACCCAACACCAAAAGCAAACGGATAATCGTAACATCTGAGTTAAAATAAGCACTCAAACCCGAAGCTACGCCACCAATCACACGGTTTTGTCCGTCGCGGAACAACTTCCTGATTTTGAGGTTTTCTTCCAAATTCCCCGCAGGAACTACTATCCACAGCACCAAGTACGAAACACAAATAAAGCCCGTAATCGGTGGGAAAAACCACAAGCCTAAGCCAAAGCACAAAACCAACAAACGAACCCAAAGCGGGTCTATGGCAAAATAATGTGCCACACCAGCGGCCACGCCGCCCACTAATTTGCGTTGTTCATCGCGGTAAAGTTTTTTACTTGCCTGAAAATCAGATTTTTCTTCCGAATAAGATTGTCCTTTGTTCAGGTTGATGCGCGAAGCTCTTGGCGGCGGTGGCGTAGCTGCTCCCAAATCTTCGGCGGCTTCTGCTTCGGCAGCTTCAAAGTCTGCTGTGCTGCCCATTTTGGCGATAAGCTCTTGCACATCTTCCAGCGCAACTACTTGGCGTTCGGCGTTGAGTTTGGCCAAAAACTTTTCGGCGATACGACCTTCTATGTCCGAAATGATTTCGTGGCTGTCGTCGTAGCCTGCAAAATATTTATGTATGGAATCAAGATAATGTTTCAGCTTATCGTAACCGTCTTCTTCTATGTGGAAGATGATACCGCTTATCGTGATACTTATTGTCTTTTTCATGGCTTTAATCCGTTGATTATCTGTGTACTGTAAGTTTGTTAAGGAAGAATACAAGAATTAAAATGTGTCAGGATTTTGCCCGAAAGTGGGCGGCATATCCGAAATTCTTTCGTCGCGGCGCGTAATGGCGTTGGTCGAAGAAGTCAGTTCCTGCCAAGTCGTATCCAGCCCATCAAGGAAAGTTCTTCCCGTTTCGGTGAGTGTATAGTATTTGCGTGGCGGCCCCGACACCGACTCTACCCATTTGTACTCCACCAAACCCGCATTTTTCAGGCGCGTGAGCAACGGATAAAGCGTTCCTTCCACCACCATCATACGTGCCGCCGTGAGTTCTTCGAGCATATCGGAGGCATAGACTTCGCCTCGCGAAATGATGTGCAAAACGCAGTATTCGAGAATACCTTTTCGCATTTGCACTATGGTGTTATCTAAGTTCATATCATGTCCGTGTTAAAATTTGATGTTACAAAGATACAGCAAGGAACTATGCAATGCAAGCTACTATCCGAAAAATATTTCTATCGGATAAAAGGTAGTGTGTATGGCCAAAAGATTGGACAAATGGTAGCGGCTTTTTGGGCAAAAGCTTCGTTATACTTTCGTGGATAGGGGGGGGAGTGTATAATCGCGTTGTTTGTGGTGCTGTTATATATTGTAGATGTGTGGTTTGTTGTTTTGTGTAAAAGGAGGGACGAGAAAATATGGATGATTTTATTGATGAAAAAAGATGAAAAATAATACACTGATTATCAATATGTTGTAAAATATTTTATTTTTTTTTGATGTGCTTGTCACCCTTTTTTGCTCTGAGAAACGTCTTGTATCAAAATGATTATTCAGTAAGACACTTACGAGGGTAATCTCACCATTATTCGACGCTCTTAGTATCATCTATTTTTATAACGTTAGTGAATATGTTGGCTAATGAGCCAATTACTAACAACCACTTTTACACAAGTGTAATTATTTGCTACAAGCAAAATTCACTCTTTTAAATTTATGTAATATGAACCACTCTTTTCCAATAAATAATACAAGTAACACACACTTTTTCTAATGACGTGACTTCTGCCTTTGGCACTGCTTTCATTGACAAGCCGTGCTAAAGGGCAGCAGCATTGCCACCACGTTATCAAACGACACAAAGAACTCATGCACAGTAATTTCAATATATTTTCTAAAGGTAAAACTTCATTCAGATAATTAGGTTAATTTAAATGTTTCACACACCAAACGAGGGTAAACCACTCTGTTTCACTGCCTTGTTTGGTGTGTTTTTTGTTTAATTAACAATCTTAGTGAATAGGTTTTAAGCCGTTTTTCGCGCCCACTTCGAGCATAAAAGCAAAAACTTCGGCGTGTTCGTTGGGGATTACGCCTTCCAAAATGGCTTCTTTGATACTTTCTTTAATCACGCCAACCATCGGGCTTGGCGTAAGGCCAAAAGTAGTCATGATTTCTTCGCCCGAAACGGCAGGTCTAAAGTTTCGGAGCTTATCAAACTCTTCTACTTCGTTCATGCGGCGTTCCACTTTATCGAAATTTTCCAAATAACGTTTGGCTTTGTTCGGGTTTTTGGTCGTAATGTCCGCACGGCACAAAATCATTAATCCGTCTAAGGCTTCGCCTGCTTCCACTATCAAACGTCTTATGGCTGAGTCGGTTACGGTATCTTTTACCAACGCTATTGGCCGCAAATGCAACCTTACGAGCTTTTGCACAAACTTCATTTTCTCGTTCATGGGCAAGCGCATACGCGCAAAAATGGCGGGTGTCATACGCGCACCTTTGTCTTCGTGGCCGTGAAACGTCCAACCTAATTTTTGGTCAAAACGCTTGGTCGCAGGCTTGGCGATGTCGTGCAGAATAGCCGCCCAACGCAACCACAAATCATCCGAAACCGCCGCCACGTTTTCCAACACTTCCAACGTATGATAAAAATTGTCTTTGTGCGTTTTGCCTTCCAAGTTGGCCGCGCCAAGTAGCTCGACCATTTCAGGGAAAATAAGTTGTAGTAACTCACTGTGCAACAAAAGTTTAAATCCGTAAGAAGGTTTTTTGGCCAAAATAATTTTGTTCAGCTCATCGGTGATGCGTTCTTTGGACACAATCTCCAGCCGTTCTTTGTTACGTGCCAACGCCGAAAAAGTTTCGGCTTCTATGTCAAAACCCAATTGCGTGGCAAAGCGAATGGCACGCATCATGCGCAAAGGGTCGTCCGAAAAAGTAATGTCTGGGTCTAATGGCGTGCGAATGATTTTTTTGCGCAAATCCTCCACACCGCCGAACGGGTCGAGCAATTGACCATAATTTTTGGCATTAAGGCCGATGGCTAACGCGTTGATAGTGAAATCTCTACGATTTTGATCGTCTTCCAACGTTCCGTTTTCTACGATGGGTTTGCGTGAGTCGCTGCGATACGACTCGCGGCGTGCGCCCACAAATTCCACTTCCCATTCGCCAGAGCGCAACATGGCTGTTCCGAAATTTTTGAATACCGTAACATTCGGTCGGTCGGGCAGCGCTTCGGCCAAGGCTTCAGCCAAGGCAATACCGCTTCCCAAACACACAATGTCTATGTCCTTGCAAGGGCGACCCAAAATCAGGTCGCGCACGAATCCCCCAATCACAAAAGCCTGCACGCCCAAGCGGTCGGCACATTCGGCTATTTGTTTGAAAATAATATGCTCGTCAAGAGCGGTTTTGTATATACTCATCAAAAACCTTAAATTAAAATAATGCGTTTTGCCGTGTCGGTGGCCGACTCACAAAGCGCGTAAAGCCTCACGGCTTTGTTCTATAAAATTTGATTAAAAATCAGATAATCAGTTTTTTGCAAAAATATTTTGTTAGGTTATAAAATAATTTTTGCGTGCGCCGCGCGTTTGGCTGGGCTATAAGTGGCCGCAATAGTAAACAAAATCACGCACAAACCCGTAACCACAAAATCCACCCAATGCACTTGCACGGGATAGGCTTCCACTACGGCACTGGTCATGCCCATAGACACAAATCCAAAATGTTGTTGCAGCAGACACAGCGCAAGCCCACCCGACAGCCCGACAGCCGTCCCGATGCCTGCAATTAGGCCGCCTTCTGCAATAAAAACACGCTGAATAAAGGCTTCGTCCGCGCCCAAAGCGTAGAAAATGCCCACGTCGCGCCGCTTTTCGATGGCCAACATACTTAGCGATACAAAAATATTAAATGAAGCAATTACCAGAATAAATAACAATGCGGCAAACGTAAACAATCTTTCTATTTTCATTACACGCAAAAATGAGGCGTGTTGTTCGTCCGAATCCAGTACCTTGAATTTATCGCCAAGTTGTTGTTTAATCGTTTCTTTAACTTCCTGTATGTCTGCGTTTTCTGTGGTTTTAATTTCTAATGCCGTGCGTTTTTGGCCGTGCTGCATGAGCATTTCCGCAAATTCCAGCGGCACAAAAACATATTTTTCGTCGTATTGGCTCGAAATCTGAAAAACGCCACTGGCCAAAATGCTTTTTTTGTTGAAAGCATCGGCGGGGTTGATGGCAATGTTTTTTTTGTTTTTGGGATACCAAAATTGCATTACGTCCAGTTGGTTGTGCAACGCCACGCCCAAAGCCTGTTGTATGCCCGCCCCGACGATAGCGTAAGAAATGTTACCACGTTTTAAAAGCGGTTCGCCTGCCACCATCGCGCTATCTATGCGGTGTTGTTGTTGGAAATTGTCCGACACGCCTTTTACGCGCACCACTACTTGCGCTTCTCGATAACGCAACAGCGCGTTGTCTTCTATTACTTCCGTAATCACCTGAACGCCTTGTATTTGCTGCAAAGGTTTTAGAAATGCGGGGCTTACTTCAAAGGTTTTGCCTTGCGCGGCTACTACTTTTATTTCGGGGTCAAAACGCTGGTCGAGCTTGCGCACCAACGCTTCCAAGCCATTGAACGCCGAAAGCACGATGACCAACGCAGCCGTCCCGACGGCCACGCCCAACATGGCAATAATGGACAAGATGTTGATAAATTTCTTCTCTTTTCCCGAAAAAAAGTAGCGACGAGCCACCCACAGCGCAGTGTTCATGTGTTTTGTTATGGTACAAAAAAATTGAAAGACTGGCCACTAAATTACTGATTATCTTACAGATAAAGCAATGTTAGTGGCCAGTCTATTTTGCAAAAAAAAGAATTATTTTTTAGTGGCAGCCAAATAGCGTTTTTCTACTTCTGCCCAGTTTACCACATTCCAAAAAGCCGCAATATAATCAGCGCGTTTGTTTTGGTATTTCAAATAATAGGCGTGTTCCCAAACGTCGAGAGCCAAAATCGGCGTGCCGTTGGTGATACCTTTGAGTTTCATCAGCGGATTGTCTTGGTTTGGCGTAGAAATTACTTCCAATTTGCCTTTGGTATTGACGATAAGCCACGCCCAACCCGACCCGAAACGGTCTGCACCAGCTTTGGCAAATTGTTTTTTGAAATCATCAAAAGAACCAAATGCGGCTGTAATGGCTTTCGCTGTCTCGGCCAAAGGTTGTTTTTCGCCTGTTGGCGTAAGCAATTGCCAAAACAAACTGTGGTTGTAGTGGCCGCCACCATTGTTACGAACCGCGACAGGATACTTATCCACATCTGTTAATAACTTTTCTAAAGACAAACCTTCTGCCTTCGTGCCTTTTACGGCTTCGTTGAGCTTTGTTACATAAGCCTGATGATGTTTGCCATGATGAATTTCCATCGTCATTTTGTCAATGTTTGGCTCTAAAGCATCGGTGGCGTAAGGCAACGGCGGCAACGTAAATTGAGTGTTATCGTCTGTAGAAACCCCTTCCAACGGAACAATGTTGGCTGTGTTTGCTTTTTGTTCGGCCAAAACCGAAGGCGCAACCATGGCCGCCATGGCGAGCATTGCTGCATTTTTGATGAAAGCGCGTTTGTCCATAACTTTTTGATTTAGTGATAAATGCTGGATTAAAAGCCTAATTTTTGGCGCACCGTTGCGAGCGTTTGCGAACCAATGGCGCGGGCTTTGTCAGCACCTTTGCGCAAGATACGGTCTATCTCGTCTGGATTGGCCATATAGTCATTAAATAACGCACGTTCTTTCTCAAAAGTTGCTACGATTAGTTCAAAAAGAGCTTGTTTGGCATGTCCGTAGCCATAATTTCCGCCCAAATAACGTGCGCGAAGGTCGGCAGTTTGTTCGGCAGTAGCCAAAAGTTGATACAGCTTGAACACGTTGCAAGTGTCAGGATTTTTTGGTTCTTCCAATGGCGTGCTGTCCGTCTGAATCGTTTTGATGACTTTGAGCAAGGCTTTATCGGGTTGGAAAATGTCGATGTAATTGCCATACGACTTACTCATTTTCTGGCCGTCCGTGCCAGGAATAGTCATAATTTGGCTATCGGTACGCGCCTGCGGCAACACAAAAACATCTTCGTTGTACGTGCGATTGAAGGCAGCGGCGATGTCGCGGGCAATTTCCAAATGTTGCACTTGGTCTTTTCCAACGGGCACAATATCAGCCTGATACAATAAAATATCGGCAGCCATTAGCACAGGATACGTGAACAAACCTGCGTTTACATCGGCTAAACGATCGGACTTATCTTTGAAAGAGTGGGCATTGGCAAGCATCGGATATGGCGAGAAGCAGCTCAAGTACCAAGTCAGTTCGCACACTTCTGGCAAATGCGATTGTTTGTACAGCATATTTTTTTCTGTATCAAAACCCATAGCCAGCCAAGCGGCGGCCACTGCATTTACATTTTCGATGCGCGCTTGGGCATCTTTGATGGTAGTGAGCGAATGAAGGTCGGCGATGAAGAAAAGCGATTCGTTTTTCTCCTCGCGCGAAAGAGCGATAGCAGGTTTAATCGCGCCGAGCAAATTGCCCAAGTGCGGCTTTCCTGAACTCTGAATGCCTGTGAGTATTCTGGCCATAATCTATAAAATGATGTTCTTAAATGAGGGTTTGGGCTAAAAGCCTGCGGCAAATATAATTTTTGCTGCAAAATAAACACTTAAATTACGCATACTCTTCTTTGCTTTGGACAAAAAATAGCGCAAACCTCAAATTTTTTTCAAGATTTTGTGGTTTGCTCTTTGTGGGATTTTCACGTTAATTCTTTCCGAAACATAACACACGTATCTCAAAATCACGTAGTTTGTTTTATATTTGAGCTGCTATAATCCCTTTTGATTAAAAATAAAAGATTTTCCTTTATCTTAAAACCTTATAAGTCTGTTAATTACAATACAAAAGCTATGAAAGAGATTTTAGAAATTGTTGATATGTTGTTTAATTCGGAAGCAATTATAGCCAAAGGCGGACTGATGCTTGTGGCCATGATTGTTTTTGCCGAAACTGGGCTTTTCTTCTGTTTTTGGTTGCCAGGCGACTATCTTTTGTTTTTGGCAGGAATGTTATGCGGGACGGGGACTTTTGATGTAAATATTGCGGCACTGGTGGGCTACATTTTTGCGGCAGCTATTCTGGGAAATTATATGGGCTATTGGTTTGGGCTAAAAGTGGGCGGAAAACTTTACCAAAGGCCAGATTCATTGTTTTTCAAACGAAAATATTTGGCCAGTACGCGCGAGTTTTTTGACAAATATGGTGGGAAAACCATCGTTATAGCGCGTTTCTTACCGATTGTACGCACGTTCGCCCCGATTTTGGCGGGCACTTCTCACATGACTTTTATGGCGTTTTCGCTTTATAACTTCATTGGCGCAACTTTCTGGGTTGGCGGTTTGGTCTTGGGCGGCTATTACTTGGGCGTTCAGTATCCCCAAATCATTAATTACGTGCATTGGATTATTGTCTTTTTCTTGTCTATCACTACGTTTACGGTCGTAAAATCGTACCTAAAAATTCGCGAAAGCCACAAGAAAAACCAACCTGCCAACGTTTCTAAGTAAACAAACTTGATGCCTATGAAAAAAGTAATGCTTGTTTTAGCAATGTTTTTGGCGGTTTGCCAGAGCAAAGCCGAAACCTCAGACGCTATTTTTGAAATAGAAACCAAAGCCTGTGAGGCGCAGTTGCAGCCTCTTACGCAACTGGAACAAAACATTGCGCAGCGCGGACAAATAAGCTATCAGCAACTCGCGCAAGAACAAAATACAGCGTTGGCGCAAGCCGCCGTAACCCAAAATTTGGACACGTATTTTGTGGCTACCAGCAAACGAAATTCGATGCCTTTGGTGCCGCCGTTTGTGTGGGGATTGTGCTTGAGTGTGGCGGGTTTGGCCGCCGTTTATTTCATCACGCAAGACGATTCTGATATTCGTTGGGCGTTTTTTGGCTGTGTTATTAGCACGCTTATTTTTGGTTTTGGTCTTTTTGGTGTATTTGGATAAAAATAAAACGCTGATAATCAGATGTTTTATTTGGTAATAACAAATCCACCTTACGTTAATTTACCGTTTGGCCAATACTTTTTGTAGTTTTGTATTCAATTTAAAATCCGAATGGCAGAAGGCACGATTATTGCGGTTTTCTACTTTTCGGATTTTTTATCGTTTTTAAGATTCTGTAACAATGAAAAAAATAGTTGCATTTGTAGTGTTATTGGCGGGTATCAATTGCCAAACTGCTTGGGCGCAGTTGCAGGCCAAACAAGACCCATTGGCACAAAAAATTTTGGATGTGATGGGTAAAAAATACAAAACACTCCAATCCTATAAAGCCACTTATTCCCAAACATTTCAGGCCAACGACGGCAAAACCCTTGATGAGCAGAAAGGCGAAATTTTGGTAAAGGGCAAAAAATTTAACCTCAAACTCAACAATCAAGTATTGGTTTGCGACGGTAATACGCTTTGGTCGTATGTGCGCGATGCCAAAGAACTAAACATTTCGGATTATCAGCCCGAAGAAGGCGAGATTACGCCAACCAACATTTACACCATGTATCAGAACGGTTTCAAATACATGATGATTGGAGAAGTAAAAGACAAAGGGAAAGTGTTTCAAGTAGTTGATTTAGAGCCAGATGACCGCAACAAAGAAATCTTGAAAGTACGCCTTTATGTTGGCAAAGCCGACCAGATATTGCATAAATGGATTATTTACGAACGCGGTACGAACAACCGCCAAGTATTTGAAATTACGAAATTTACGGCCAATGCTGCCGCTCCAGAATCTTCTTTTTCTTTCGATAAAAAGGTTTATCCAGTAAAAACACAGACAGATTTACGATGAGTAACACACCAAAACAAAAACCGTTTACGGTTATTTACGAAGACAATCACTTGCTAATTGTCAATAAAGCAGCAGGGCTTTTGGTGCAAGCCGACAACACGCGCGACATTACTTTGCTGGATTTTGCGAAGGCCTATATCAAGGAAAAATACAAAAAAGAAGGTGCTGTATTCATGGGTTTAGTGCATCGCCTCGACCGTCCCGTAAGTGGCTTGGTCGTGTTGGCACGTACTTCCAAAGGCCTCGAACGCATGACGGAAATTTTCCGCAAACGCAACGTACAAAAAACATATTGGGCGGTAGTGCGTCGGAAACCACCACAAAAAGCCGATAAATTGGTTCATTGGCTCGTTAAAAATGAAAAAACGAACGTTACGACGGCTCATGACACAGAAGTTCCGAATAGCCAACGCGCTGAACTTTCGTACAAAGTGATGGGCAAACTCAACGACCATTGGCTGTTGGAGGTTACGCCCGTAACGGGTCGTCCGCATCAAATCAGGGTGCAATTGGCCTCGATGGGTTGCCCGATTCGCGGCGACGTGAAATATGGCTTCGACCGCCCTAACACAGACGGCAGCATTAATTTGCACGCACGCCGTTTGTATTTTGTTCACCCGATCAAAAACGAACCTGTTGTTTGCGTCGCACCCGTGCCCGAAAATCCTTTCTGGGAGCAATATTTGGCTTTAGATGAGCCAGAAAATGTGAAAGACAAGAACTTGGATTTTCTTTTTTAAGTACAATTTAGATACTGATTTAATTTTATGGATATAAAAAGCGCGACCTTTGTGGGCAGTGCCGCCGACTACAAAAAGTGTCCCGAAACGCCTTTGCCAGAATACGCCTTTATTGGCCGTTCTAACGTGGGCAAATCGTCATTGATTAATATGCTGACCAACCGCAACGGCTTGGCCAAAACCTCTTCTACGCCAGGTAAAACACAGGTTATCAATCATTTTATGATTAATAATCAATGGTATTTGGTGGATTTGCCAGGGTACGGATGGGCAAAAGTGGGACAGGCACAACGCGAAAAATTTAACCTGATGATTCGCGAATACATCCAAAAACGCCCGAATTTGCAATGTGTGTTTGTGTTGGTGGACTCACGCCACGAACCGCAAAAGATAGATGTTGAGTTTATCGAATGGCTTGGAAATGCACAAATTCCGTTTGCCATTATTTTTACGAAAGCCGACAAGCAAACTAAAACACGCACGCTGGCCAATGTAGCGACCTACAACAAGCAGTTGAAAAAAACATGGGCAGAATTGCCGCAGGAATTTATCACGTCTTCGGATGAGCGAACAGGCCGTGATGAGGTGTTGGGCTACATCGAAAACCTACGTTTGCAGTGGCAAGAGTCGTAAGTCGAAAAATATTTTGCAAGAAACAGACATGATTATCAGTGTTTTGAAAATTTTTTAAAAGTTTTTTTAAAAAAATAGTTGCATTATAAAAAACAATCGTTCATATTTGCATCGCATTTCTGCTAAGGGGAATGCCCCTTAACTGGAGAGATGCCTGAGTGGTTAAAGGAGCAGTTTGCTAAACTGTCACCGGGTGACTGGTGCATGGGTTCGAATCCCATTCTCTCCGCACTTCAAAAAACACCTTCGGGGTGTAGCGTAGCCCGGTTATCGCGCCTGCTTTGGGAGCAGGAGGTCGCAAGTTCGAATCTTGCCACCCCGACAGATAAAAGTCCAAGACTGTAAAAAGTTTTGGACTTTTTCTTTTTTATCCCCACCCAAATCCATTGGTTTTCTCCCAAAATTTTATTTATCATTACAGTTTGTAAGGCGTTTCTATCATTTTTTGCCTAAATAACAATCAATCAGCTTATTGCCATGAATTTTGACATTACAATATTGGGTTCAAACTCCGCATCTTTTGCCTATGGGAGGCATCATACCTCGCAGTTGGTAAATCACAACCAATGTTTGTATCTGATTGATTGCGGTGAAGGCACTCAAAACCAACTGATCCGCTATAAAGTCAAAATTCAGCGCATTGGCCACATTTTTATTAGCCATTTGCACGGCGACCATTATTTGGGGCTGGTGGGTCTGATTTCGACGATGCACTTGCAAGGCCGCACGGACGAGCTGCATATTTTTGCGCCTGCGGGTCTGGACGAAGTTATTACACTGCAATTACGTCTTTCGGACACGCGCTTGAACTATCCTGTTACGTTTCATGAAGTAAATACAGAAGTTGCCGCCACGATTTACGAAAATGAGGTACTGACGGTTAGTACTATTCCGCTGAATCATCGGGTGAAATGCGCAGGTTTTTTATTTAAAGAAAAACCTAAAAAACGCCGTATTGTGATGGAGTCATTACACAGAGGCTACACTAATTTTCATCTGAATTTGCTGAAAAAAGGCGAGGACATCAAGGACGAAAACGGCGAAATTGTTTATAAAAACGCTGACGTAACATTGCCGCCCAAGCATAGCCGTAGTTACGCTTATTGCTCGGATACGCGCTATGACGAACGTATTATTCCGCTCGTGCAACACGCAGATTTACTGTACCACGAATCTACATTTATGACGGATATGGAGCAACGCGCCTACGAAACGTTTCATAGTACTGCCGCGCAAGCCGCACAAGTAGCCAAGACGGCACAAGTGGGAAAACTGATGTTAGGGCATTATTCTTCGCGCTATAAAGAATTAGAGCCACTATTGGCCGAAGCGCAAGAAGTGTTTAGTAATACAATTTTGTCTGTGGAAGGAGAAACGCTCAGTATTGCGTGTGAGTAAAATTTTAAATGCTTGATGTTTAAAATTCTTAATGTGGTTATTTGCTCGTATGCATTCTGTATTGTGTGAGTACGGGTGCTTTGAAAACTACTCAATATTGTAGTGATAGGCTGGTCGCAGCAAAATTTGAAAACAGGCTTATAATTTACCTGTATATAAAAAACAACGCTATAAGACCAAAAACTTATAGCGTTGTTTTTTATAGTGGATTAGTTATCTGTAATCGTCGTACATTGGGTCATAGATTTCGTCTATGTCGTCCGCATTTTCCTGTAATTCATAGTGTTGCTCGCTCTGAATATTGATGTTAATAAGTGCAGGCGGCAACATTGGATTTGAAATCCACACATTACCCGATGGATAAACATACATACCACGCCAATTGTCCCAATATAGATTGTAGCGAGGAAAAAACACCCATCTACGATAAAATGTATAACCAGGATTCCAAACAGGATGATAAACTACTACTCGGCTAGGGCGATAATGGCTGCGGTGGCGATGTACTACTACATGGTGGCGCGGACGCTCTACCACCACCACATGGCGACGTGGTTGGTGATAATGATGGTCGTGATGTACGCCGTGTCCATGACCATGTCCGTGATCATGTCCATGCCCTCTTTGGGCAAAACCAGCAGACACAAACAACATGATTATACTTATAATTTGCGCAAAATTTCTTACGATGCTTCTCATAACTTTAAGCGTTTTATTGTTAGACAACTGAAAGATGTATGTGTTTAATTAACAACGAGTAATAGTCATTTGTCTAACAGTAAACAAAGTGCGTGCCAAAATCATGAGATCTATGCAAGTTTGATTCATTAAAACGAAAAAAAGCAACTTAAAACAATATCTATCAAATAGTTACTGTTTTAAGTCGCTTTCTCTCAATCTTCAATTTATTGAATAATTAGTCGCTTGGTTACGACGCTGTTTAGTGTAAATACTTTCAAGAAATAAACACCTTGCGCCATATTATTTAATTGAATTAGAATGGGTTCTGGTTTTGCCTGTGAAACTGCGTTTTGATGAATTAGTCCGCCTTTTGTATCGAATAGCTCCCAACTTTTGATAGCTTCTCCTTCTAATGTAAAATCGCTAGTAGTCGGATTGGGAAATATTTGAATATCGTTTTGCTGTGCAATTTGGTCGGCAGTCGATATTAACGTCACATGAATATTAATAGACTTTGACACATTACAGTTTCCTGCGTTTGCCTCCCAATGTTCGGACAAGCCTTGATAACAGAAGTTGCAGGCATAGAATATTCAAACCCCATCTAAATCTTCCCCAAGGGGAAGACTTTAACAGGAATTGCAGGTAGGAAATATTCAAACCCCATCTAAATCTTCCCCAAGGGGAAGACTTTAACAGGAATTGCAGGTGGAATAACAGGAATTGCAGGTGGAATAACAGGAATTGCAGGTG